>CAYOFA010000047.1:15395-18872 GCA_964402885.1 uncultured Spirochaetaceae bacterium | reverse complement strand
CATCGGCAGCGACGTCAACGGCTGGGGTCTCCGCGCGTTCGGCGGCGTGGGATTCAACATCCTCGCGCTCAAGCTCGACCTCGGGCTCGGCTACGACATCCTCGGAAGCAACCTGATGGGTAGCCTCAGCGCGCGCTTCCAGCTCTGAACAATCGCACCCGCCACTTAGTCGGCGACGGCGTCGGCAGCAATGCCGGCGCCGAGCGCCAGTGCGGGTCTCGCCCGTCGACGGCGGGGCGACAGTTTCGCGCCATGCGCCGGTCGGTCGGCCGCCTTAGTGCGAAATTTCGAGAAATTTCTCCACTTTCAGTTGACAGTGGAGTCTTTTTGGTTTATATACATAACAACGGGATTTGTTAAATCCTCCCTCTCCCACTCTCTGCCTCGGGGTTCCTCCTCCTTCCCCGAGGCACTTTTTTAAAAGAGTTCGATGAGCAGATGTGATGGCGCAACCCACGGGTTGCCCACTCACTCATGTCTCGGATTTCAAGCCCGTGAGTTCCTTGCTTACATCCCACAGCCGCTTCGCCAACTGCTCATCGTAGGAGAGAGAGGATGAGCGCTCCGACCTCCGGTTGGAGAAATACTTCCCGGTGGTCGAAGCGACCTCAGGGGATGTGGCGAGGAACACGGGCGTTTTTGCACCTTCCTCGACCGGCCCGCCGCCCGAGAACCCCACATGCAGGAGCTTCGTTCCGATGACGCCCGGGTGCAGCGCGTTGGCCGTAACACCGGTGCCCTCGAGGCGACGCGAGAGCTCGTAGGTAAAGAGCACGTTCGCGAGCTTTGACTGAGCGTACGCACGGTACCCGCTGTATCCACGACGCATCTGCAGATCGTCGAAGCGCATCTCGCCGCTCGCGTGCACCATCGAGCTCACCGTTATGATCCGCGCGGGGGAACTGTCGATGATGACGTCGAGAAGCAGGTTGGTGAGCAGGAAGTGCGCGAGGTGATTCACCGCAAAGTTCAGCTCGTAGCCGTCCTCGCTCTCCTGCCGGGTGTTCGTCATGACCCCGGCGTTGTTGATGAGCACATCGAGTCCGTCGAAGCGCCGTCTCACCTCCTCCGCCATCGAGCGAACCTGATCGAGCGAGGAAAGATTTCCAGAGACCGTGTCGAGGCGGGCATTCGGCACCGCCTGCGCGATGTCTGCAGCGGCCGCCGATGTCCGGTCCTCCGTGCGTCCGTGTATGATCACCTCCATGCCCAGGCGGGCAAGCTCCTTCGCGGTTTCTTTGCCGATACCGTCGGTACTGCCTGTTATGAGTGCGCGTCCTGATGCCATATCCATGCCTTAGAACGTAAGCTTCTTGAACGCCGCCGTCTGCTCCTTGATGGCGACCTCCGCGGGAAGCCGCTCCATGCTGCTCGCCCCGTAGAACCCGTTGACGCTCTTGCAGTTACGAAGAACGTAATCAGCATCTTCGGGCATCGCGATCGGGCCGCCGTGGCAGAGAACGATCACGTCCTCGCGCACGCTCTTCGCGGCTGCCGCCCACTCGTCTATGAGCTTCACGCTGTCGTCGAGCGTCTTCGCCGTCTTTGCACCGATAGAGCCCTTGGTGGTCAGCCCCATGTGCGCCACGATGATGTCGGCACCCGCCTCCGTCATGGCTTTTGCATCCTCTACGCTGAAGACATATGGGGTGGTGAGCATATCGAGGTCGTGGGCGAGCGCGATCATCTCCACTTCCTTGTCGTAGCCCATGTCGGTTTCCTCGAGATTCTGCCGGAACATTCCGTCTATGAGCCCCACCGTGGGGAAGTTCTGCACCCCCGCGAACCCCAGGTCTTTCAGCTCCTCGAGGAAGTACTCCATATTGACGAAGGGATCGGTGCCGTTGACGCCCGCGAGCACCGGGGTGTTCTTGACCACCGGCAGGACCTCGTCTGCCATCTCCACCACGATCTCGTTGGCGTTGCCGTAGGCAAGCAGGCCCGCGAGCGACCCCCGGCCCGCCATGCGATAGCGACCCGAATTGTAGATGACGATGAGGTCGATGCCGCCGGCCTCTTCCCACTTGGCCGAGAGCCCCGTCCCGGCCCCGCCGCCGATGATGGGTTCGCGCCGCTTCACCATATCCTGAAACGTTGCCATCAACTCACTGCGGTTCCACTGTTTCATTGTGCGTGTCTCCTTTCTGCATGATCTCCCGGAAGCTCTCGACGAGGGCGTCGGCGAACTCGGGGTCGTTCACGTTGTAGGGAAGCTTTATCAGTTTTCGATTACCGGTTTGCTTGAGCGTACGCTCGATCGCGGCGAAGAGCTCCGCATCGGCTTCGGGGTCGTAAAAGGGCTGCCCTTCCGCGTCGATCAGGGAGACACCCTTCTCCGGAATGAGAAACCGCACCGGCCCCTCGGCCTCGTTGAGGCGGGAGGCGATCCACTCGCCCATCCTCCGGTTCTCCTCCGGCGTCGTGCGCATGAGCGTAACCTGGGGATTGTGCACGTAGAGGTTTCGGTCTTTGTACTTCTCCGGCACCGTGTCCTTCGCGCCGAAGTTCACCATGTCGAGGGCGCCGGTGGAGCCCACGTAGGGGAGCTTCGTCCGTATGACCGCGCCGAAGCGGTCTTCGCCTGCGCTCATCACCCCGCCCATGAAGAGATCACATACCTCGGTGGTCGTCACGTCGATGATACCGGCGAGCATGCCTGAATCGGCGAGCTTCTCCATCGACTGTCCGCCGGTTCCCGTGGCGTGGAAGACGAGCACATCGTAATCGGCCTCGAGCTTCTCCCGCACCGCCGTGACCGCCGGAGTCGTTACGCCGAACATCGTCATGCCCATCGCAGGCTTCGCCTCCGCCGGGCTCGGGATCTCGCCCTTTATCATCCCGGCGAGCGCGTGCGCCGCATTGGCGAGCACTGTCCGCGAGATGCGGTTTATGCCGGCCACATCCACGACCGAGTACATCATCGCAATATCGTTCGGCCCGACGTAGGGTGATACGTCCCCGGAGGCAACCGTGGAAACCATCACCTTCGGCACGCCGACTGGCAGCCTGCGCATGCCCGTGGTCACGAGTGACGTACCGCCGGAGCCGCCGAGGCCCACGACTCCCGCGAGATCCTCGCGCGACGGAAGGAACTCGGCAAAGGCCTCGGCCATGAGCCGCACCGCCTCGCCGCGGTCGTCCACCGAGCCCACGATCCGTTTCCCCTCGGGGTGATAGGCGGCGACCTCCTCGTTGGTCACGTCCACCGTATTGCCGTGCGGCGTCGAGCCCACATCGACGAGCACCGTGGGCACGCCCATCTCCTGTATCCGCTCGACCACGTACTTCAGCTCCCGATACTTCGTGTCGCAGGTCCCCACCACGTAGGCAGCCGTCATCATGCTCCTCCTGTGCCGTCTCATTCGTTTTTGCGTCGAATTCGATCGTAGACCCGGTTCGGCAGGGCGTCAAATGTTTCGGGGGCGTGTTGAGAGCGGTCGGGGCGGGTAAGAATGCGGAGCGGCGGCTATGTGTCGG
>CAYOFA010000047.1:14212-15295 GCA_964402885.1 uncultured Spirochaetaceae bacterium | reverse complement strand
GAGCGTGCGTCCATACTCCGGGTCGAATCGTCGTTCCTGCTGGCGTGCAGTCATGCCTCTTCCTCCGTGTGGATACGCCGACCTTCCTCCACGATCAACATGGGAAGCCCGCCGATCTTTGCTCGAGCGTAGAAATCCGGTGCTTCGAAGAAGATAATATCCTGCGCCCACTCGTCCGGTCGCTTCTGACGGTAGACCGCCTCACGGGCGCGTCTCACACGTTCCGCGTCATCGCAGACAACCGCAAGGTCGATATCCGAGCCCTCGGTGAGCTCGCCGCGCGCGGCGGATCCGAAGACCCAGATTTCCCTCGGCCTGCAGGCGGCCAGGATCCAATCCCGCTTGCGCTGAATGATCTGCTCAGTTTCCTGCGGCGGTACGCCGGCCGGCCGGAACAGTCCCATGCCTGCAGTATAGCAGACCGAAGGGTGCGCGTTGACAGCGGTCGGCGGCGAAAGTACACTCAGTCTCACACGCCCCCGTAGCTCAGCAGGATAGAGCAACTGCCTCCTAAGCAGTAGGTCACCCGTTCGAGTCGGGTCGGGGGTAGTTTATAATTCGTTTTCTCACAGTTTTCTACAGGACAAACTCCGAACCGCCCCGGGTTCACAGACACCTGAAAGTTCGAGAGGGTGGTGTCCCTGGAACGGAACGCGATAATCGAGAAGTTTCGGGGAACAATCATAGAAGCGTATAGACGATGTGCGATCCCGAACCGGATCGTAGCCATCACGCATACCAACGAAATCCTGAATCGATAATCCAAGAGACTCTTCTTGAACGTCTTCTTCCGGGGTATACTCATCGCATGAACGATTTCACTGCCGTGATCAAACATGACAACGAATGGTGGTACGGCTGGATCGAAGAAGTACCAGGCGTGAATGCCCAGGAACGTAGTCGAGAAGAGCTAATCGTAGCACTCCGAGAGTGCTTATCGGAAGCGATAGAGATGAACCGACGAGACGCTCTGGAATCGGCAGAGCACGACTATTCCGAAGAACCTATCGCGCTGTGAAGCGAGCGGCTCTCATCAAGTTTCTAACTACCCATGGGTGTTCGCTGGTTCGGGAAGGATCTCGG
>CAYOFA010000047.1:0-14112 GCA_964402885.1 uncultured Spirochaetaceae bacterium | reverse complement strand
AAGGATCTCGGAATACCAATAATCGGTCATTGATGGGACAGCTAATCGGTCCATTGTCCCAATCAACTGCGCCCTCCATCACCCGGCCGCCGACTTACACCAAATTTACACCACTTTGCCATGAAGCAGTAGGTCACCCGTTCGGGTCGGGGGTAATGTGCTTCCCAGTGCTTCATGGCCTGGTAAGGCTCAGGCTTTTCGAGACTCAAGCCACTTCCCGAGCGATGCCTGACTCTCCTGGGATCGTCGCCCGGCGATGAGGTCTTCGATGCGAATGTCTTCATCCAGATCGGGCCAGTGGATGCCCTCGCCGTTTCCGATTAACCGATGGTTATCCCGTTCGGTCTGCGTAGCATGCAGGAGGCGCGGATACCAGCCGAGGGGCACCGATATGGTCCGACCGTCGTCGAGCTCCACGCTAAGGCGATCATCGGTGACCTCCACCGCCGTGGCGTTCGCTACCTGTATCTCAACCATTGAAGAACTCATCCCATTGCCTCACGATCAACTGCGGTTCCAGCGCCACGTTCTACGTGAACGTGCATCGGTTCTGACCTGTCACCCGAGTAGAAGAACATCCTGAAGCCTTCGACTCTCAGAACAGTTGGCACGGCCTTAGTATAACCGAAGAATGGCAGGTTTGCAGTGGGGCGAAGCCTCTATCAAATCAGCGGGCGATTGGAAGACTCCGCGATGGAAACGCCCGGCTTGCACAAAACAATCGCACTAACTATATGTCAAACCGCACGACACTCCGGGCTCCATTGTCATTGAATTGGCTGTAGGTACCGCCTAGTTGTTCGACGAGCATCCTGACAAGCATAAGACCAAACCCGGGGGATTCGGTTGAATCAACGCTTTCATCAAAACCACGACCGTTATCTTGAATGATGAGTGTCACGTTGTGTTCTTCCTTACGGATGGATACAGACACCAGTCCGTCGTCACGGTCCTCAAACGCATATTTGAAAACATTGGTCAGCAGCTCATTGATGATGATGCCGATGGTGACCGCCTTCCTGGCATCGATTTCGAAATCGGCAATATGCTTTTCGATAGTGACGTTTTTCTCAGGATCAAAAACCACGACAAAGGAATCTATGAGGCCTTCCATATAGTCTCTTATCGACATCTCATTGGTGTCTTTGCTTGTCAATAGCTTCTCATAAAGAACACGTATGCTTTGAACACGGGAGATCGTTTCCTGCAGCGCAGCTTCTACGTCAGGGGAGTCCGAATCTTTCATTTGTAATGACAGCAAGCTCTCTATAGTAGCTATGTTGTTCTTGACTCGGTGATGGACTTCGCGTAGAAGCGTCTCCTTTTCAGAGAGTTGTCTTTGTATTTCTTTTTGCGCTGTCTTTCGCTTAGTGATCTCTCGACAGAAAGCGATCAAATACACTCCATCGGACCGATCGAGACGTGAGGCAGTGACTTCCACGTCAAAAACAGACCCATCTTTCTTGCGATGTTGCGTTTCAAACGTCTCCGATCCATTCTCGATGATTCGTTCGATTCGCTCGGTAGTTTTCTCAGGATTCTCTATGGCATCGAGGTCGTTGATTCCCATTTCCTTGAGTTCATCTGCGCTGTAACCCGACATCCGACAATAGGCGGCATTCACAGTCGTGATTCTTCTGTCCGGAGCCACGACCCAAAATCCATCGGCCGTGGTTTCGAGTATCGTTTCGAGGTACTGGTTCTGATTGGTCAGATCTTGTTCAAACTGTTTACGTGCGCTGATATCTCGAATGCTCGATACTACAAGCTTTGTGTTGCCTTCCGTATGTAGATACGCACTCACTTCCACAGGGAGAATAACACCATCGCTTCTGATGTTTTCAGTTTCAAAAGTGAGATGCTTCTTCTCCATAAGCTCTTGAGCATGCCGATACATTTCAGAGGCTCGTTCTTCAGGCACGACTTCTTTCGCCGAAATGTTGAGAAGCTCTTCCTTTGTGTAATCCAAGAGTCTGGCTGCCTGGTCATTTACATCGATATTCTTGCTCGGAAGACCATCGTCTCCGAGTTCATGGACAAATACGGCATCGTTCGAGTAGTTGAAGAGTGACTGATACTTCTCTTCGGCCTGCTTGCGCTCAGTGATGTCTTGGGTCACGCCAAAGAAGCGTATGTCACCGTTTTCGTATGCGCGGGGAGTTGATTCTATACGAAACCATCTCACTTCCCCCTCGCCGGTTAAGAACCGTCCCTCCCAACAGAAGGGTTCGTTTTGTTCAGCAGCTTCTCGGTTACGCTCGAAAAAGCCTCTACGATCATCGGGATGCACCAAATCGTCCACGACTGCGGAATCAGCCATCACCTCTTCTTCACTCAACCCATGGAGCTCGCACCATCGGTAACTCACATACTCGAAGCTTTTCTCACCGTTTGCCCGTACCCAGACGATATAGACTCCTACCGGTATCCGTGCCTCCAGTTCATGATAGCGCAATATGCTTTCATTCAGTTCCCGCTCCGCGCGGGCTCGGTCGCTGACATCACGAATGATTGAGTAGAGCACCCATCTCTCTTCGTGACGAATCGGGCTGGAGTGAACCTCCACCTCTCTCATGCTCCCGTCTCCCAGGCGATGGGTGAACTCGAACCGCTCCCGCGCACGCGTGTGTGCTGCATGCATGTGATCTCTGATTTCGTCCGAAGGAAGGGTGTTGATGTCGACGATCGACATGCTCAGCAGCTGCTCCCGGCTGTAGCCGTAGAAGTCTACGGCCGCCTGGTTAGCGTCGATGATTCGCCCATCCTGGTCGGGATCCACGAGGAGCTGCACGGCGCTATGCTGCATGAACATCTGCCTGAACATGTCTCGCCACTCATTGAGCTCTTCTTCATGACGCAGCCATCCGGTGATGTCACGGCCTATCCCGAAGGTACCCGTTATTGTCCCGTCGGCACCGTACCGTGGCAGGGTGGTGAAGTGACACGTGGCCCCGTTGAGAAAGGTGAGCGTGTTTTCGAGCACCTCTCCCTCGAGGGCTCGGGAGTAGACCTCCATGAGTGAGGCCCGATCCTCTTCGCGGAATAGGTGGAGGAAGGGCCGGCCAACGATCTCTTCAGGGGGAACTCCCGTTATCTGCTCCACCGCCGGATTCACGTAGGTGACGGTGCCGTTCGTGTCGGCCTCGTAGGCGATATCCGAGATGGTGTCGAGGAAGCGTTTCGCCTTGTCCGCTTCTTCGGCTATGCGCTTGAAGTCCGTGACATCGGTGTTGAATCCGACAAAGCGCGTTGGCTTGCCGCTGTCATCGAATACCGCTTTTCCCCGGCCGGCTATCCATCGGTACTCTCCGCTCTTCGTTCTCATGCGGAAGGTGGATTCGTAGATATCTTCTTTCCCCGACAGATAGCGCTCGACCTTTCGGAACGCGTCGTCCTTGTCATCGGGATGAATCAGTTCGCTCCAGGCTGAGCTCGTGTATGGGAGCTCATCAGGCTCATACGCCAGCATGGTGGCAAAGCGTGCTGAGTGGTACGCCTCGTCGGTGAGGAGGTTCCAGTCCCAGATGCCGTCCCTGCTGCCTTCCACAGCGAGCTGAAGCCGCTCCTCGATCTCCTTCTTTTCGGTGATGTCCCTGGTAATGGAGAGGATGTGAGGCTCTCCTTTGAGCATGATGAGGCGGGCGGACATCAGGCCGGTCTTCAGCGTACCGTCCTTGCATCGGAAACGAGATTCCAGGTTCTTCACGTACCCGTCGGACTCGAGGCCGCGAACGAGCCGCTGCCTGTCCTCGGGAATAGCCCATATGTCGATCTTACTGGACAGCTTTCCGATGACATCTTCCCGTGTGTATCCCGTAAGAGCGGTGAAACCCTCGTTGATGTCGACGTAGAGACCGTCGATTCTGTTGATGTTGACCGAATCGGGACTGGTCATGAAGGCTGCGCGGTACTTCTCTTCGCTCTCCTTCATGCCCCGGTATGCCTGGAAGAGCTTGTAGGCCATCCGGATGGACTGCACCAGCACGAACTCTCCCGAGTTCTTCAGCACATAACCGTACCCGCTGATCTTCTCGATCCGGTCTACGTATTCCTTTTCCGAATGGCTGGTCAGGAAGATGATCGGGAGCTCACGTATCTGCAGAATCCGGCGTGCCGCCTCGGTCCCGTCTATTCCCTTGCCGAGGTCGATATCCATGAGGACGAGGGAGATGTCGGTCGCCAATGCAACCGTCTCGAGCGCCTTCTCGCCGCTATGGGCGATTTCGACATCGAAACCGTGTTTCTCCAGCAGACGACTCTCGGAAAGGGCTATGAGCGCCTCGTCCTCGACGAGAAGGAGTTTGTTGGGCACGTATGCCTCCCGTTTGATCGAGAGATTCACCCTTGCCGGGATTATCTGGGCGCATTTCTACGGCTTTCGATCTTTTGGAGTTTCCAATGTCTCGATTCTAAGGGCGATGTCCTGGAATTGCAACGCGGCATGAGACTCGAAGGCTGGTGTCGGCTGCTATTCATTGGAGACCATCCACGCCAGAGTGTACTTCGGGCTGAAGGTATCCACAAGGAGGCGTTCCGAGAGCTATCGACTGAAACAGCAGGAGGCTAAGAGCTCGCAAGCACCGCGCAAACATAGCTGCTATCCGCCTCGGATAAAGGCTGTCTTAGCTCGCAGCCCGACAGCACCAACGTACCGACATAGATTGCCGTACTCACATAACCATATACTGGCGAATCGGGCCTCCTGCTTCACGTCGGAGATCTTTTTCTCGATCGCCAAGCAAAAGAGACCGTCCGGGAAACCACTATGAACCGAGCCCGTTGTCCCAGTTGACCACAGTGCCCGCCCCCTCCCCGACTTACAGCAAATTTACACCACTTTGCCATGAAGTAGTAGGTCATCCGTTCGAGTCGGGTCGGGGGTAGTCATCCTTTCAACTGGTCGATGGCCGCAAGAGCACCTGCGCTGGAGATCGGTTGCATGCTACGTCAGATCATCACGAGCCCCGTGGATCACGGCGACTATGTCAATACGGTCAGAACGTACGTGATAGATGATGCGATACGGGCTTTCAATCACTTCACGAAGCTGGTCAAGCTCGTACTCAGGCACTCGCCGGCCCGAAAGAGGTAGACTCCCGATCTGCTCGGACCGGTCAATGATGCGCTCGACTGTGCGGATGGCGTAACGCTCTGAGTTCTGCGCGATGTACTGGTATATTCCCTGAAGCTGGTTTCTGGCGGTCTGCGTCCAGAAGACCGGAAGGCTCACCGATCCAGCCCGTATTCCCGACGAATCTCAGCCGCGCTCTTCACCCTGTTCTCATTGCTGTCCAGAAGTCCACGCTCGATAGTCTCTCGCACGTAGATTTCGTACATCAAGTCATCCCACGTAGCGTCAGCAGGGAGTCTGTCAACGAGCCGGTGAGCTTCTTCCTTTATCGGTGAATCCGCCATCTTGAATGCTCCGCTATCTGCCGTATAGAGCGTAGCTAATTCGTACTCGATGGTCAATGAAAACGTCTGATCCAGTCAGATGCGGCTTTCAAGTCGAATTGGGGTTAATGCGCTCCGGTGGGGCAGAGCGTACGTTCGGCTCAGGCTTTTCGAGACTCAAGCCACTTCTCGAGCGATGCCTGACTCTCCTGCGACCGTCGTCGAGCTCCACGCTAAGGCGATCATCGGTGACCTCTACCGCCGTGGCGGGCGTTACCTGTATCTCAACCATTGAAGAACTCATCCCATTGCCTCACGATCAACTGCCGTTCCAGCGCCGCGTTCCACGTGCACGTACATCGGAACAATGGCAGGTTTGCCGTGGGGCGGCGCGGGGTTTTGAATGGATCAGATATCGCACCCTGCAAAGGGGTTCACAACGGTGACACCGGAGAAGTCCTGTCCCGCGTTGAGGTGCTCCGACAGCACCTGACGGCACCCCAGTTCTCGTGCCGCCTCGATAATCGCCGCGTCCCAATACGAGATCTGCCACCGTTCGGCGGATCGACCCGATCGAAAAACGAGCTCTGCGGAGATCTCCTGGATGGGATAGCGCGTCCATGTTTCTGCTAACGTCAGGGCTTCTTCAATATCGAGTCGGTCATTCCGGGATACGTGTGTTGCCTGCACAATGAACTCCTGCAGCACCTGGGTGGACAACGCAAGGTCGGCGGAGTCCAGTAGTCCCCGGGCGATGTCAGCCTTTGCGTGCTCACCAGGAACGCTGCTGATGCTGTACAGGAGTACGTTGGTATCAAGAAACCGCATGACGTCGGTGCGCCTCATCACGGGGAACGCGGTCCGATGCGGAAAATGCGGTGTGACGGAGGGCAAGTTCCTCACGAATCTGCTGCTCCCGGCTCCGGAGACGTTCGAACTCGGTCTCCTCTCCCGCAATCTGTTCCAGAGACCGGCGTACCAGAGCCGAAACGGAGGTATTCAACAACGCGGCCCGGATCTTTGCCCTGTGAAAAACTTCGTCAGGCACGGAAACTGTGATGTTTTTCATATTTACACAGTATCGCATAAGGACGCGAAACACAAGTATCGAGCCGGCACCTTTCCCCCATCGTCATGTTGACGAAAGGGCACGGTTCAGTCTATGGAGGAAGCGGTTTGGACAAATTGCTGAACAACCTCAAGTACATTCTACTGGCCCTGATCGCGCTGACCATGATGTATGTCTTTTCTGTCCAGTACACGAACATTCGGCAAGTGATAGAAGAGAAGTACCACAATCAGCAGCAGCTGGTGGAGAAGAATATTCTGCAGACGGTGAGCTACATTGATGATGCCTACCAGATCGCCGAACAGCAGTTGAATCGGGAGATGAGAGCGTACTCCCAGCAGATGGTCGCAAAATACCGTGAACATCCAGACGTAATGGAGTGGGATCTGGAAGAGATGCAGGAGCGGTTTCGGGGCTACGACATCTATATCGTAGACGAAGACCTCAGAATCATAAAGACGACCTATCAGGATGATCTGGGACTTGATTTCTCCCAGTTCGGCAGTTTTGCCACCATTCTGCGGGAACGAATGGCCGGAGATACCTTCCACGTGGACAGGCTGGACCTTTCAACTCAAGCCGGCGAGATTAAGAAATACAGCTATATGCCCAGCCCGGACAATCGATATCTGTTTGAACTCAGTGTCAGTATCGAGGAGCGGTACCCGACTTTTCGGAGTCTCAACCTTTTCAAGGACGCCACATCATTGACGGAGGAATACGACCTGGTTGAAGAGATAGGCTTCTATAGCGTAGAGCCGCTGAGACACGGAGTCGCCAAACTCAGAAATGCGAAACGGCCGTATTTGAATCCGGATGTACCGGCGTTTGAAGAGGAGTTGGCGAGAGAGGCGGTCATCACTAATGTCATGCAGAGCGATACACGGGCCCGTGACGGTATACAACGTAGTTATCGTTTCTTTCCCGCATTGACCAGCGATGGGGAACATCAGCAGGGATGGAACTCCTACGTTGTAGGGATCGTCTACAATGATCAGGTGATGCAGAAAGAGATCCAGGATCACAGATATCTGTTCATGATCAATGTTGCTTCCATGGCCGTGCTGTTCGCCGGCTTTATCTCCGTCGTGGTCTATCTGCTCAGGAAGTTCGAGTACCTGGCTCACCACGACAAACTGACCGGGCTTGCAAATAGAAAGTTCTTTGAGGAGTCCTTCAACAGGTTGAAAAACAGGGCGGAGGCCAATGGCGACACTGTCGGCGTGGTGTTCATCGACATCGACAAGTTCAAAGAAATCAATGACAGTTACGGACACGATACCGGAGATACGGTGTTGAAAAGCATCGCCGCCAGATTGCAAAATCACCTGAAGGAGCGGGATCTCAAAGCCCGCATGGGAGGCGATGAGTTCCTGATAGCTCTGGCCGAAATGTCGTCAAAAGAACAGGTAACACAGGTTGCGAATCGACTGATAGCGGAGCTGAACAAGGCGCTGGTCGTCAAGGGATGGGAAATCCGGGTCGGTGTCAGCGCGGGGCTCAGTTTCTATCCAGACGACAGCAGGGACCTGGAGACCCTTATCAGCTACGCTGATATGGCGATGTACCGCGAAAAGACGAAAGGATAGTGGTTCCAGGAATTGTCATCCTTTCGATGAAAAACGTCACTAATAGTATCTGTTCGTTTCCGAACTGTGGACGGAATGCTTTGTGCAAGCGCGGCGGTGCGGTAGAAGGCCACGCGCCGCCCGGCTTTGCACGCCTCGATACCAAGCGCGGTTGCAAGATGTGTTTCGCCGGTGCCGACGTTTCCGTGGAGGATGAGGTTCTCGCGGTCATCGATGAACCGCAGAGAGGTCAGGTCCTCGGGGGTGAGTGCCGCAGGCAGCGTTACCTCATCGAAGCGAAAGTCTTCGAGTGATTTCAGCGCGCAGAGCCCGGCAGTCTTTGTCGTCCGGTCAACGCGCACACGGTCGCGGTGAGCGACCTCCATTTCGAGGAGCCTGAGCACGGACTGCTCGGGATCGCTCTCATCGACAAGGGCGAGGTTGTCGGTGAGCTTGCGAAGCCGAAGGCGCGTGACCCACTTCTCGGAACTATCTATGAGAATCTCGTTGCCGTCGAGGCTTTCGAGGCGGCCACAATAGCGGCCTGGAGCCACGGGTGTACTTCTATCGCGACAAGTCCGGGCTCGAAGCAGAGCTAATTCGCGAGTTGCAACGCCGCGCCTTCGCGATCGAGATAGAAGCCGCCGCAACATTTGGCCCCGAACGTATTTGAAGATTTCTCCGTCCCCAAACATCCTCCGAGACGAGGAGGTTCAGGCGCTCCAAACCAGCGACAGAACCCGCTATACTGTTTGCGCCAGGCTTGGCCTGCTGACTCCTGCCCGGGAGGTAGTGATGAGAATTGCCTGCATACCGAAACTTATCGGCGTGGCGGTTGCCTTCGCCATGCTGTTGCCACTTCAGGTTCTCGCTCAGGACGGCGAATCGTCAGCGCCGTCCGATGCGCAACTGCCCGCACCCGTTCAGCCCGGACTTGAATCAGCAGTATCACAGGTGCAGCGGGGAGTGAGAGTTCACACGGCGAGTCTGATTGGAGGACTGATCTTCCCACCGGTCTGGTTGATCGGTACGAGCGTCGGTGCGAACACGACAGTACGTGCAGCACGTTCCTATCGAGATGTGATTGCCGATCTCCCTGACCAGACCGGCAGCCCGAGTCTCGGTGGCGCACGCGAATGGCATATTACCGGGTTATTGGGACACGGGGTGTCTGGCGTCGCTCTCGCTACGCTGGTCGGCATGGGGGTAGCCCAGATGGACCCCACTATCGATCTAGAGCGGGAGATCGGCATCGCCGGCGGCCTCTTTGCCGGGGGACTCGTGGTCGGACTTGTCGGTACTACTGTCGCAGCCTGGCGAGCACGCAACGGTGTCATGCGCTTTCACGAGCGCCGGTTGAACCGTCCGGAGTCTGCCGGAAGCCCTGATTCGTGAGAGCCCCGGGAACGGGCGGTTCGACCTGAGGGAGCTCGCCGAGTCTTGCGGCGGCTTCGGCACTCTGTTTTCGCTTACCATTGACGACACCGGGGTCTGCGGGTTGAACACGCCATGACAGACCTGTAATCCCGTCGCAATCGGCATGTAATCGACCGGCCGCTATGTTGAAAGTACAACCAGGACCCGGTGCTGGCGGCGGGAAAGCACGGGCCGAAAAGGAGATCCGAGATGAGTGATACGGAAGCAACATGGAAAACGAAGACGAAGCGGTTCCTGGCAGTAGTGGTAGTCATCGCGTTGTTCATCTGGGCATTCAGCGTGGCACAGGGAGCACGAGACACCGCAAACGAAAACGCCACACGCCTGCTGATGCCGACCTTCGAGATGAACCTTCTCCCCGGAGGACCCGAACGCCTGCCTGAGGCGTACGAAGGGATCGTGAACGCAGAGACCGAATCGGAGATCAGCGAAGAAGACTACCTGTGGGCGACGGTGGTGCTTCGCAACACCGGATTCGGAGATGCGGAAGAAACGGAAATTCACATCCGTCACACCGCCCCGCTCGAGCACGTGCTGGTCAGTACCGCCGGCTATGGCGCCGAGGCCTCCGTGGAATCCGGCGATAGTCCCAACGTCACGGTCGTAACCGTGAATTCGATGAACGCCCGTGCGGCGAGTTACCTGTTCCTTGCTGTCTCACCGGAAGCTGCGACGGAGATGACCGGCACCGCCGGCAATACGCGAGCGGCATGGTCCGACGAATACTACGAGCAGCTCGTTCAGTCGATCTCACTCGACGGAGACTCCCCGGAAGGCGAGGGTTTCGAAACAACGCTCTACGGACCGGGCTTCGTACCGGCACCGCCAGACGAGGAGTCGGAAGCATAGACCGGTATCGACGGGCCGTAATCAGCCAATCATAGTCCTCCTCCCGCCGACCGGCGTCGCGCCTTTTCCTACCGCCTGCGAGCCGGTCGGCTTCTGGTCGCGCCTCCATGCTGACGCGGGTGCGTACCGGTGCCCCCGATCTTAACGCGCGGAAACGGTTCCGGGTTCGTCGGTGCCTTCGCGGACGGTTTCGAAGAACATCGCCAGCGGAGACCTCGGGCGTCGCTCGATCACGACCCCGCTCATGTCGTCCGTCGGTACGTGGGTCAGCCGAAGCCCGCCGGATTCGAGCTCATAGAGAAATACGATGGAGCGGTCGCGAGATGGCATCGCGAACAGAAGAGTCAGAGAGCCGTCGAAGGTGTCCCGCAACCGCGGTGCAAGGTAGCGGTTGAACCTGGCGATCGCGACGTCCGGAGCAGATTGCGGGATAAGTTGCGGAACGACAGCATCGCGATTGGTCCATCGGACTCGACCACCTTCCTGGAAAGTGAGCCTCCCGTAGTGTCGGCTCTCGAACTCCATTCCGTAGTCCATGATCGATTGGTAGATTCTCTCCCGACGTTCGCGTTCCTTTTCAATGACCTCCTCTATTTCCACCTCGAGATCGACGTATCTCTCGCGCACGGCAACGCCCGCATGCTCGTAGCGCACCACGATGACCCGGGGATCGCCGGTGAAGTGAATCTGCAGATCTCCGCCGGCGAGCTCCACGGTATTGTCTCCTATGGGCTGAACGTCCAGCGGCTCGAAGACGAGGCGGCTTTTGGCGGTGTTCAGCACCACGCGGCCTCGGTCAGGCTCGGGGAACAGTCCGATGTGAGGGTCGAACCGAGTCAAATCGAGGCGTCCGCTCGCCAGCATTTCGCGCATATAGGCCGGCCGCCAGACCGTAGCCAGAAAGGAATCGATGGATTCGACCGGATCGTCTTCGGGGTCGAAGGCCGTGCCGGCCTCCGCCCCCTCGAGGTTTAGAAGGGGGCCGAAAACGAATCCCTGTTGGCCGTCGGAGGTCACCACTTCGTACCAGTGTCCGATCTGGCCGCCGACATTCGTCCGACGGCTCAGGCGCGAGACGAGCTTCACGCGCTCGTCTTTGCGGAGACGGTACAGGTCTTCACTTTCGATATGGGGCTCCGCGCGCACCCGCAGCGCCTGAACGGAAGCACGCCCGTAGCGCGTGCGATACGGGTCGTACTGCTCCAGGTACAACCTGGCATCCGCCTCGGAATCGAAGCACTTCACATATCCGGGTTTCAACGCGTACTCTCGCTCGCGGTCGAGTGGAACGACCGTAACGAGCCCGGTCACGTCCGAGACCTCGGACGCGCGGACGAGCGTGCCGGCGCCCAGCTCAACCCGCTCCGGCGCGGTGAGGACGACGCCATAGCGGTCGAACTCTGCGGCACAACCCATCAACAGAAGGCAGGCGGCAAATAGTGTAGCGGTTTGCTTCATTGTCCATTCATCCCGTCTCGCATACTGGCGTACTCTGCTAAACGGTAGCTTACAGGGGCATTACAAGAGCGTAAGGATTTCATGTGGCTGGTAGTCGGATAACGAACCGACTTCCACCGTCGGGACGATTGACCGCATCGACCGAACCTCCATGAGCTTCGGCAACTGCGCGAACGATGGTAAGCCCGAGCCCATAGCCCTCTGAAGCACCAGGCTGTTCCCCTCGCCCTTGATACTCCCACATGTTGTCCTTCTGTTCCTCGGCAATGCCCGGGCCACGGTCCTCGACCGAGATCGTAACCGTCCGGTCATCCTGTGTGATTGCCACATCGATATCGCCCCCGTCGGGGCTGAACTTCACCGCATTGTCGAGGAGATTGCTCACCGCCTGGCGAATGCGCACACCGTCTACGTTCGTCCATACCTCGCGTCTCTCCGGCCCGGGAACCGGTCCGCGGATTCTGACCTCCCGCTCTTCCGCTACGAACTGGTAGGCTTCGACGACCGGTTCGATCAAAGCAGTGAGCTCGTTCCGTTCCGGGTGGATGTTGAGTGTCCCGGATTCGGCTTCCGACGCATCGAGAAATCGCTGCAGAAGCTCGATTACGGCCTGAGATTCCTCCAGGGTGTCTGCCAGTGCTCTCTTCGTGTGCTCCTGCGAGGTCTCCTCGGAGAGTGCGAGCTCCGCTCTGCTTCGCATCCGGGCAATCGGGGTGCGGATGTCGTGCGCCAGAGAGTTCAACGTTGTCCTCAGTCGGGTAACGAGGTCATTTACCCGTCGAAGCAGGGTGTTGAACGTGGCAACCATCTCTTCCGTTTCTCTGGACGCGCTCCTGACTTCTATGGACCTGTCATAGCGACCGGTCGTGATGATGTGACGGGCTCCGGCAGTGACATCGCCGATCGAAGCGGTGATTCGGTTCACGTTGAAGGCTGTCAGCGCGATAATCGCGAGGGCGAGGGGTCCCGCAACGAGAAGAAATGTTCGCGCCGTCATTCGGAGCACTTCTACCCGCGTTCTGGTGCTCGTGCCTACCTGTATGATTGCGCCGTCGGCAGCACGGGTTGTCATGACCTCGATCTCGTAGCTCGCCCCAAGTGCTTCCAGGTCGTAGACGTCCGGCAGGCGTTCCGGGTCCACGTCGGAGAGTCGCTCGAAGTCGAAGTGTCTCCAGCGTCTCGGTACATGCGACAGCAACGTCTGGTCTCCCGGTTCGGCAACTCGCACGTAGAAGAGTCGATCGTTCTCGAGGACGGTGTTGTCCTCGATTTTCATACGGAGATCCTGCAGACCTCCTGCCTCGTAGCTGCGATCGAGTTCCTCGAGCTCACCTCGTAGTTCCGCCCTGTCGCGACTCGTCAAGGTGTGCTGTAAGGCTCCGAGCACGATCACCAGGACGACCAGAAAGGCGGCCACAACAGTGGAAGCTACCGACACGACGAGGCGTCTACGCAGTGTCGGCGGCGTTCGGCTCCGACGATTGTGAGTCAATCCGATACCCTACTCCTCGGATGGTATGAATGAGCTGGCGTTCTCCGGGGGCTTCTATGCGTTTTCTGAGGCGATGGACGAGGACATCTACCACGTTCGTCTGGGGGTCGAAATCGAAGTTCCACACTCGCTCGAGTATGATCGCCTTGGGAACGGTCCGGCCCTTGTTACGCACCAGCAACTCCAGAAGGGCGAACTCACGGGGGCGAAGCTCCACCGTGCGAGTACCGCGAGTTGCCGTTCGATCGTGGGTGTCGAGGACGAGGTCCCCAACGAAGAGCGAGCGCTTTGTCGCAGCGTGGTCAACTCTTCGTTGCAGTGCGCGCAGCCGCTCGACGAGCTCGCTGAAGGCAAACGGCTTGACCATGTAATCGTCGGCTCCTGCGCGCAGTCCTTCCACCCGGTCATCCACCGACTGCCGTGCGGAGAGAATAAGAATCGGTACCGTGTTCCCACGGGCCCTCAACTCGGAAATGAGCTCGGTTCCCTGCATACCGGGCAGCATTATATCCACGATCGCTACATCGTAGTGAATGGTCTCAAAGGAGCTCAACGCGGCGTCTGCCGAGCGCACGGCGTCCGTGGCATAGCCGACTTGCGCCAGGCCCTTGCGGATGTAGTCAGCAATCCGGTCGTCGTCTTCCACCAGGAGAACTTTCATAGACCTTCGGCTCCCCTCGTAGCATACAGCCGCATCAGCCTTACCGAAAGGTATCAGAGACATTACATCGCTGTAATCAAATGAAGCGGCAGTGTGGGAGCCCCGCCATCCCGTTGACGGACAACACTGCAGCTGTCGGTATAATAGTAGATACTAAATTCCTGATGATATTGACCACGAACCC
>CAYOFA010000046.1:17541-18884 GCA_964402885.1 uncultured Spirochaetaceae bacterium | reverse complement strand
TTGATCTTCTCGGGGTCGATGTTGAGCCGCTCGGCGCCCCTGGTGAGCGTCTTCTTGTCGATCTTCTTCTCTTTGTACAGTGAGCCGAGCGCCGCATAGGCGATGTGGCGGGTATCCACCTCGAAGTAGTCCCGCAGTGCCCCGCGGTTATCGCTCCTGCCGTAGCCGTCGGTGCCGAGCGCAGTGAAGCGGCTCGGGAACCACTTGCTGACCTGAAGCGGCAGGGTCTTGAGGTAATCGCTTGCGGCGACCACTGGTGCCGTGACTCCGTCGAAGCATTCCTCGATGTAGGACTTTTTCTGCTTGCCGGCGGGGTTGAGCAGGTTCTCGCGGTCGGTCTGCGTCCCATCGACGTAGAGCTCCTTCCAGCTCGGCACACTCCAGACGTCGACCGCCAGGTCGAACTCCTTCTCGAGGATGCGGCGCGCCTTCACCGACTGCGTGAGGATCGCGCCGCTGCCGAGCAGGTGCACGTCCGCGGTGTCTTTCTTGTCGGACTTGATGTAGCGGTACATGCCCCTGAGGATGCCGTCCTCCACGCCCTCGGGCATGGGAGGCATCTGGTAGGTGTCGTTCATCACCGTGATGTAGTAGATGAGGTCTTCCTGCTCCACGAACATGCGGCGGATTCCCTCCTTCATGATGACCGCTACTTCGTAGGCAAAGGTCGGGTCATAGGCCTTCACGCTCGGCACGGTAAGGGCGAGCACGTGGCTGTTGCCGTCCTGGTGCTGAAGCCCCTCGCCCGGAAGCGTCGTGCGGCCGGACGTGGCGCCGACCATGAAGCCGCGCGCGCGGATATCGCCGGCGGCCCAGATGAAGTCCCCGACCCGCTGAAAGCCGAACATGGAGTAGTAGATGAAGAAGGGGACCATGTTGATGCCGTGGGTGGCATGCGCAGTGCCGGCGGCGATGAAGGAGCTCATCGAGCCCGCTTCGGTGATGCCCTCCTCGAGGATCTGGCCGTCGGTGGCCTCCTTGTAGTACATGAGGCTCTCGCGGTCCACCGGCTCGTAGAGCTGGCCCACATGGGAGTAGATGCCCACCTGGCGGAAGAGTGCCTCCATACCGAAGGTACGCGACTCGTCGGGCACGATCGGAACGACGTTCTTCCCGACGTTCTTGTCCTTCAGGAGCTTGGAGAGGATCTGCACGATGACCATCGTCGTGGCCACGTCGCGGTCGCCTGCACCCTGGTAGAACTCGCTGAAGATCTTGTCCTCGGGCATCGAAAGCGGCTCTGCGTTCGCCGAGCGCTTGGGCAGGTAGCCGCCGAGCTTCTCGCGCTGCTTCTGCAGATACTGCATCTCCTCGGAATCCTCCGGCGGCCGGTAGAAGGGCGC
>CAYOFA010000046.1:15055-17441 GCA_964402885.1 uncultured Spirochaetaceae bacterium | reverse complement strand
CCGAAGAAGTCTTTTCGAATGTAATCACCGCCGGCTACTACGTACTTCTGATACTGCCCGTCGACGACCTCGTTCATGCGCTGCGCCAGCTCGCCGTCGGTATCCTGCGCGAGGAGCGGATCCCAGTCGCTTCCCCAGATGACCTTTATGACGTTCCATCCGGCACCGCGGAAGGCGGTCTCGAGCTCCTGAATGATCTTGCCGTTTCCGCGTACCGGCCCGTCGAGTCGCTGGAGGTTACAGTTGACGACGAAGATGAGGTTATCGAGCCCCTCGCGGGAGGCAAGGGTGATGGCGCCCATGGTTTCGGGCTCGTCGAACTCACCGTCGCCGAGGAAGGCCCAGACGTGCTGCTTGGAGGTGTTCTTGAAACCGCGGTCTTCGAGATAGCGGTTGAATCGCGCCTGATATATGGCGGTCAGCGGTGCAATACCCATCGAGACCGTGGGGAACTGCCAGTACTCCGGCATTGAGCGCGGATGGGGATATGACGGGATGCCGCCGCTCGGTCTGAGCTCCTGCCGGAAGTTCTCGATGTCCCGCTGGCTGAGGCGCCCCTCAACGAAGGATCGTGCATACATCCCGGGCGAAGCGTGCCCCTGAAAATAGACGATGTCGGCTCCGCCTTCGGCGTTCTCGCCCTTGAAAAAATGATTGAAGCCGACCTCGTAGAGTGTTGCAGCCGATGCGAATGTCGAGATATGGCCGCCGATTCCGCTCGAGCCGCGGTTGGCTCGCACGACCATAGCCATGGCATTCCATCGGATGATACTCTTGATCCGACGCTCGATCTCGCGGCTGCCGGGATAGGGCGTTTCCTGGTCGGGCGGGATGGTATTGATATATGGTGTCGTTCCGGGGCAGGTGAAGGTGATGCCCGCCTCCTGCGCCCGGATTTGAAGCAGCTGCAAGAGCTCCTTCACGCGCTCCGGATCCGCGTTTTCTATCACGTAGTCGAGGGACTGTACCCATTCCTCGTTCTCTACGCGCCTGATGTCCGCGTTTGGTTCGTCTCCCACGATATTACCTCCTGTAACATACAAAATGACAAAGAAACATGCCTCTCGTCCACCGACCGGAACGGCGCAGGTCGTCGGCCCGTAGACTATACCCTGCCCTAACGATTACAATTGGGCAAGGTCAGAATCACTACATATTCCACACTCAGAGGTCGCATCATGGACATACAGGATACAGCCGCCTCGGAGGGCAGCGAGCTGTACAATTCGTTCGTTCTGCCGGAGCAGTTCATTGAAGAGCAGGCCCGGCGGATGGAGTCGAACGAAGGGCAGCTTCTTATCGCCAGCTGTCACGACGGCAATTACATGGCACGGCGGGTCGTTGACAAGTACCACGAACTCATGCGCGCCCATGGCAGTGAGGCGGATGTCGACTTCTTCGAGGATATCGACCGGGAGTTCACCGACACCGAAACCGGGGTGCGACTTCCGGGGCACGTCGGTGGCGCCGACGTGTTTCTCTTTCAGGCGCTTCTTGCCCCATCGGGCGATGGGAGCATCAACAACAACTACCTCGCGCTGCTCATTGCCGCACGCGCATTCCGCGAGCATGGAGCCAATCGCATCACCGTGATTCTGCCGTATCTGGCCTATGCCAGGCAGGACAAACCGACGAAGTTCCAGCGCGAGCCGACCACCGCGAAGCTCATGTCCGATCTCTCCAAAGCGGCGGGAATCGATCGGGTCGTCGCCTGGAATCCGCACTCCACGCAGATTCACGGATTCTACGCGGACATGCCGGTCAATATGCTCGATCCGCTGCAGATGTTCGCCTCCGAGTACGAGCAGTTCCGCGGCCGCTCCGACGTCATCGCCGTGGCACCAGATGCCGGCGCCACGAAGATGATTCTGCACTTCAGCCGACGTCTCGATGTGAACTCGGCGATCGCGTCGAAGTATCGGCCCCAGGCGGAAGAGGCGGTCATCACCGACATCATCGGTGACTTCAGAAAGAAGAAGATTGCCATCGTGCTCGACGACATGATCGCGAGCGCCGGGACGATGTTCGAGCTGGTGCAGAAGCTCGTCGAGGAGAAGGGTATCGAGGAGGTGCACATGGGCGCGTCCCACAACCTCTGTCTTCCGAAAACCGCCGAACGTCTGCAGGAGCTCCACGACAACTACAACCTGAAGAGCGTGATGGTGACCAATTCCATTCCGCAGACGAAGGAGTTCGAGGACCTCCCGTTCTTCCACGTGCGCTGCCTCTCGGAAATCTTCTGCCGAACCATCAACCGGGTGCACTACGACCGCTCGGTAAGCGCCATCTTTCAGACACGGTAGGCTCCTATGCTGCTTGCAATCGATATCGGGAATACCAATACCGTCCTCGGCCTTCACAACGGTGACACCTACGAGGAGAACTT
>CAYOFA010000046.1:0-14955 GCA_964402885.1 uncultured Spirochaetaceae bacterium | reverse complement strand
GGAATACCAATACCGTCCTCGGCCTTCACAACGGTGACACCTACGAGGAGAACTTCCGGATTCAGTCGGTTCCCGAGAAGATGCCCGATGAGTACGTGCTGACCTTTCTCGGCCTGTTCCGCGAACACGGGATCGATCCGAAAGGCATCTCCCGCGTGGTCGTGAGCAGCGTCGTCCCCGCTCTCAGCGACACCTTCCAGGAGGCGATTGCCCGGATCACCGAGGCGCCGATACTCCTCGTCACGCCCTACGTGAAGCTCAACGTCACCATCGATACGCCCCACCCCGATGAGGTCGGTGCCGACCTGATCGCCAATGCCTGTGCGGCCTATGAGCGGTTTCAGAAGAACTGCATCATTGTCGATTTCGGTACCGCGCTGACCTTCGTTGCGGTGACCGGCGAAGGCCGCTTCCTCGGCGCCGCCTTCGCCCCGGGGCTGAACACCGCCATGCGTTCCCTTTCCGGCGGCACCGCGCAGCTCCCGCAGGTAAGCCTCGAGCCGCCACCGCGCACGATCGGCGAGAACACCGTCCACGCCCTGCAGTCGGGCATCGTCATCGGCTATACCGGCCTTGCCGAGAAGCTCATCTCCCGCATGGACGAGGAGCTCGGCGGCAACAGCGCCGTCATCGCCACCGGTGGTCTCTCCGGCGCCGTTTCCTCCCTCATCCCACAGATCCAGGAAGTCGATCCCTGGCTGACGCTCTCGGGGCTGAAGCTCATCGCAGATCTCAATCGGCGATAGCGGGCGCGAGTTCTTGTACCAGTGCGGTTGCTTCTCTTCCGAGCGGTGAATCCGGCGCGGCCGCCACGACGGCCCGGAGATGCCTCAACGCCGCCTCGCGCTCGCCCATCGCCTCCCGAGCCGAAAATGCGAGAACGCCGGCGGCCTGAGCGTACCGCACCCCCGGATCGTCTTCGATGAACTCATCGAGGAGTGATGCGGCCTCCGCGAACCTTCCGGTTTTGATGTTGAGCCGTGCCTCGAGAAGCACATGCTCCGGAGAAGGGGCGACATCAGCCCCTCGCGCGGCGCTTTGCCCGGCGCGATCGAGGTAGCTCAGTGCCATGGCCGGCCGTCCGGCCCCCTCGCACGCTGCGGCAATCCGGTATGCGATGCGGCGGCGCTCCGTGCCCTCGAGCGCAGCCTGCAGCCCGTCGTCGAAAGCCGCTGCCGCCGCTCTGATGTCCCCGTCGTCGAGAAGACTCATACCCTCCTTGGCGAGAACGTAGGGATCATCCTCGATTACCCAGTCGATTCCCGGGCCCCCTGGGTCGCCGTCTGCGCCACCATCCGCGCCGCGTGTGCCCATGGGAACTGTCTCGGCAACAGGTGGCGGATCAAACAGCGAAGCGATTCTCTGCAAGAGCCCGGAGACGGATCCCGCGGTGGGCCCGGTGCCGTCGGCGGCGATGAGTTCCGCCGGGCGGTATATGCCCGGGCCCGTCAGAGACAGTCTATGTCCCTCGCCGCTGAGCTCGACGTAACTCCCGGTACCCAATCGTACGCCGGCAGTGGTCTCGACCTCGTCTCCCGGGAGCAACGGTGCCCACCCGTGGGCTGTCCGGGTGTCGGCCTCTCCCTCTGCGTAGTCAACGGTGAACGGACCGGCGAACGTGAGTGCCGTCCCCAGACACAGCATTGTGAGCAGCAGCGTGCATGACCTCAGCGCGGGGACGGAGTGCACGGGATGAGTAGTTGTCACTCGCTGACCGTGATCGGGTTGGCCCACTGGTACCTCGTATGACTGGATTGTGTGACGAACGACGCTACCTCGACTCGTAAGGTATCTCCCGACTGGTAGTTGATATCCTGCATGTACATGGGGTAGAGGGGAGTTTCGGTGGTGTTCGCAGGCAGATTCTCCGCGGTCGATGCGTACCCGCCGTCAATGTTTGTGACTCGTATCCGATATCCGTCTTCGGTCGTAGCATTATCGTTCCAGCTGATCTGGAAGTGCGGATCACTCACGAAGTTGCCCGGGTCGAAATAGCCTGACAGGTTGGAAGGTGTCCGGAGCTCTTCGACCAGCGCAGTGACCGTACCGGCGCCGGTCATGGACACCGAAGTCGGGTTGAGACCGGTATTCGACACCTGTGCGCCACCGGAGCTCATCCAGTACACGAGTACGTAGTCCGGGTCGACAACCTCGATCTGTTGAGAGGTCCCGTATGTCACGCTCGCGGGACTCGACGGCGTGAGCTGTAGGCCCTGGAGGATGTAGCCTTCTTCATTCAGCTCGTGTGTTGTCCCGTTGAGCTGAAGCTGGTAGTCGGTCGGGCCGAATGTCGCCCTGATTTCTGCGTCTCCGCTCAGGGTTACCGTCTGGTTGGCGGTGCCCGGATCTATACTGATATTCGACTCTCCGCTGACCTCGGTCCATCCTTCGAAATCGTAGTGCTGGTCGTCCTCAGCCCTGACCTCCGCTTCGAACGGATATGTGATGGTGCTGTCGCCGCCGACGATGTACGCCGTACCGTGTGGCCCGCTCGTTACTGTCAGGGTATGTTCGATCAGCTCAAACGTGGGGCGAAGCGTTACGTCGCCGCTGAGGGTCACCGTCTGCTGGTTTACCGACGGATTGATCTGGATGAGGCCATCTCCCTCCACGATGCTCCATCCGATGGCTTCGTAGCCGTTTTCCTCGTGTGCTCGGATGGTTGTTTCATATGGATAGGAGAACGTGCCGGCCCCCGACGCCGTGCCGCCGGTACTGCTCGCGAAGCTCAGCGTATGGAATACCTGCTGGAACTCTGCACGGATGGTTGCGTCCCCGGTGAGGGTAACGGTCTGACTGTTTGTTCCCACGTCGATGGTGATGTTGCCCCCTCCCGAGATGACGTACCATCGGGTGAACTCGTATCCGCTGCTCGCCACTGCCGAGATCTCGGACTCATAGGGATAACTCAGGGTGCCGCCGCCGGAGGAAGATGCGCCGCCGCTGCCGAGATCGATTGTCAGCTCGTGTGTTATCGCCTCGAACACGGGTCGTATTGTCGCGTCGCCGGTGAGCGTGACATCCTGCTCTATGTTGGCAGGATCAGCCGAGGTGTCTATGTCTATGTTGGAAGCGCCCGCGGTCACCGTCCACTGAACGAAGCCGTGCCCACCGGGGTCGGGAATTGCCTCTATGTGCTGGGAAGTGCCAACCGCGACGTTGTGAGAGCCGGTTGCTGGTGTGGTCGTGCCGCCGGCTGCGCTCTCGATCGTGAGCACATGGAGGGTATCGGAAAACGTCGCATGGATGGTCGCAGGGCCTTCCGTCAGCGTCACGGTAGTATCCGCGGCGCCTACATCCTGGATTGACGCGCCGATACCACTGGTCTTCTCCCACTGGACGAATGCGTACCCCCCGTCCGCTGTTGCAGTGATGTCGACCGCTTCACCGATCCGGACATCCGGCGTGTCACCCTGCGGCGAGACCGAGCCGCCGGTGCCTGCTGTGACGGACAGCGTCGCCGAGAACACGGCGCGAACCTCTGCGTCCCCGTCTGAGAGGTTCACCGTGGTTGCTGCCGCCGTTGAGTCCGCCACGGTGGCTGTGCCACTGACAACGAGCCATTCGACGAACTCGCAATCCGTGTTGGGTTCGGCGGATATCGAGGTGTTTGCGCCCGCCTCGACCGATGTCGTTCCGGAAGGAGATACCAGGCCTCCCCCGGCGCTGCTTACTGTAAGCGAATAGGATTTTCCCGGCTGCGCCGCGTCAACCGTCTCCTGTACCGTCTCGTAGAGATCGAGCGGCTGCTGGCAGGTGGTGAGAGTCGCGGCTGCGATCACGGCGAACGCGATCGGAACAACAGTTTTCAGCTGTTTCATGTTCTACTCCTCATCCCAGACCACGACCGAGCGCAGTCGGGCAGCATCGGCCGCTCGCTCGCCGACGCTCGTTTCCGCGGCGAGATAGCTGAAGCGTGCGGCGAGTTCCGGCGAGAGCCGGGATAGCCTGGCATACGCGGATTCGGCGGCTTCGTAATTCTCGGACGCGTATTCCACCCGCGCGATGCCCAGGGCTGCCGCTTTGTTCTCCGGGTCGGTGGCGAGTGCGCGCTCGTAGGCAGACCGCGCGGCGGAATGCTCACCATTTAGAAACGCGATGTTTGCAAGATTGATCAGCGCCGGGACGTACGGACGGCCGGCTGTCGCCGCGCGAAACTGCTCCTCCGCGTCCGCGTATCTGCCGTAGCGGGCGTAGAGGACCCCGAGCCGGTTTCTCGAGCGTGCGTCGCCCGGGTTTTGGGCGATCCGCCGGAGCAGGCTCGTCTCCCGTTCCGCGATCTGACGGTTAACGAACCGGTCGAGCTCCGCTCGAAATGAGGCCGAGACGTCCTCCCGACGCGGAATGTCGACCGCGTAGTCCGAGACGCCGAACGCGACCGGCTCATAGGTCTTCCAGGCATCACGCGTCGTGAAGATTTTCGCCGTTCCCTCCTCATGGTGTTTGCGCCAGGTGCGGGCTCCCTCAGCCCATGCCGTGAGAAATCCCTCCTTGAGCAGCGTCGTCTCGATCGGCATCCACACCCCGTTGTCATCGGAGACGATGACGTCGTCCGCACGGCTGAAGGTGGCGCGGGCCTGCTCCGGGCTCATCTCGAGGTTGAGGGCCATGTAGATATGCCCCGGTACAGTGATGAACGCCGTCGGCACGCCCGCGGACTCCAGAAGCGCCGCGTACGTCGCCGAGAGATCATCACAGTCCCCCGCACGATACTGGAGGGTCTGTCGGGGAAATTGAACCGAGTCAACCGCCTGCTGATCTCGGGAGAGCTCGAAGTAGGGCGACGAGGGGTCGACTACATAGGAGCAGCGATGCTCGTCGAGGGCGGCAAGAAAGACCATCGCGAGTTGCAGCTCCCGGGCAACGGCATCGATACCTTCGTCGTCGACGACCGATGCGATGTTCCGCGAAAACCGCTGCACCTCCTCATCGCGGGCGGTGACGAATGCAGCCACCTTGTGATCGTCGTCCCAGCGCAATGCATTGCGATCATAGGTGTCGAGCGTGACGACCTCGCCGTCGGCTCCGGATCGCTCGGAAACGCGATATGTAGCGGAGAGCTCAGCGGCAACCTTCGCGCCTTCAGTCACCGAGAGAATATCCTCGGTGAAGAGGGCGTAGATGTCTATCTCGCGCTCTTCACCGGGCTCCAGTGCCTCGATGCGCGCGCTTACCTTTGGTGCATCCATGAACTGATTGAGACGGAACCGCACCTCGACGTCTTCCACGGGTTTCGATCCCGTGTTGACGACGGTTGCGCGGCCGATGGGATGGTCGTCGTAGTACTTGTACAGCACCGGAAACACCCGGTCGACTTCGATCGCCCCGAAGCGTATGTAGCCCTCGGCCGGACCGACCCCGGCCGGGGCGAAGTCGGCCCGCGGAATCGCCCGGTTTCCGGGGCCGGAGAGCCTGACGGTGGTTCCTATGGAGATGGAGACGGCGTCGTAAAGGTCGATATAGGAGGTATAGCCGCCGGCGACCTGAAGACCCACTGACGGGGAGAGCAGAACGCCCAGGCCGCCGTCGCCTCCCGCGGCGATACCGAGCGCATCCCCGTCGGCTTCCCCTCCGAGCGACGCGAAGAAGCCCGAGGCGTGAGCTCGCACGAAGAACGAGAACCGATCCCCTGCCGGGAATACAGCCCTCATACCGAGCCCCCCGCGAAGCAGCGTGAGATTGGACGACGCGAGAAATCCGTCCTCAGCAAGGTTAAGCGGAACAAACGCATACCCGGCGTCAAGTGAGGGAGTAATGACAGTGCTCGCCGGAAGCCCCAGCAGCCCCTCCACGCGACCACCGAGACCGAACGAGTAATTGGACGCCTTCTCGCCGATCGGCAGATAAGCTTCGGGTGTAGCGAGAACGCCGATGCTCGGTCCATCCTGTGCTCCTGCGCTGAGCACGAATACCATCCATAACACAACCACCGTCGACATCCGTTTCATACGGTCCTCCGCTGAATGGCCGGCCGGGTGTGGTGATGGAGTTGCGTTATGCGCTCACGGATGTCATGGAGCGGGGCGCGATGCGGGGGCAGACAGGGATGCTTCACACGGCTGGCACATACCGTTCCTCATTCGGCACGTCCTCGACCGGATGGATCCTCAACCTTTGTTTCTTTCATTATGGAACGGTCCTATTCTCGAGTCAATCGATTCGCCGTAGCATCTCCAAACTCCCGTGAAATGTCGGTTGAAAGGAGGGCCAGGCTTACGTTAAAATGAGTTAATAGAGTTAATGGGCCTAGTTTTTATATAGATTCCTTATGGCATATATGAGAAAACGAATGCAAGATGATCGTATTCGGACAGTTCTCCTCGTCGAGGATGAGGCGATCATCGCGCTCGATGAGAAGCAGATGATCGAACGACACGGATATGATGTGCTCACGTCCCACGCGGGCCAAGAAGCGGTAGAGGTCGTGTCCGCGCACCCGGAGATCAGCCTCGTGCTCATGGATATCGACCTCGGGGACGGTATCGATGGCACCGAGGCGGCACGTCGGGTGCTCGCGGTCCGCGAGCTTCCCATCGTCTTCCTTACCAGTCATGCGGAACGGCACTACATCGAACGCGTGGAGGAAATCACGCGATACGGCTACGTCCTCAAGAGCTCCGGAGAGCTGGTGCTCATACAGGCGATCAAGCAGGCCTTCGAGCTCTACGAGGCACATCGGGCCGTCCGTGAGAAAGAGGCCCGGCTGAGTCATCTCGTGAACGAAGCACCGGTCGGTATCTATCAGGTTTGGTCCTCCGGGGCCTACCTGCACATGAACGACGAAATGGCGGGAATCCTCGGCTTCGATTCGCCCGAGGAAGCCATTGCACACTACACCGACATCGGTTCCGAGCTCTATGTCGATCCCACACGCCGCACGGATGTGCTCGCGCTGCTCTCAGAGCACGGCACTGCGCGCGATTTTCGCTTTTGTGCCCGCCGACGTGACGGGACGCATGTGATTATCAAGAGCAACGTACAGGTGCTCGGCCACGATCGCGAAAAGGGCATGCTCATAAGCGGCTTCTCCGTTGCGGAGCCGGAGAGCGGCGCTGCCCGCGAGGCGGAAGACGAGGAGCGCCATGTCCTCGACAAGCTTCTGTCCGGGCTGAACGCCGGCACCTGGCAGTGGAACGTGCAGACCGGAGGTCTGATTCTCAATGAGCGGTGGGCGAGCATCGTCGGATACACGCTTTCGGAGCTCGCGCCGATAACGATCGAGACCTGGACGGGCCTCGCTCATCCCGAGGACCTCCAGCGTTCGCAGGAGCTGCTTGCTCGCCACTTCCGCGGAGAGAGTGAGTACTACGAGGCCGAAGTGCGCATGCGCCACAAAGACGGGTCGTGGGTATGGGTCTTGGACAAGGGAAGGGTGGCCGAGTGGACGCCAACGCGCGAGCCGCTTCGCATGTACGGAACCCATCAGGACATCACCGCGCGCAAGCGGGTCGAGGAGCAGCTTCGCGTCCACAAGTTGGCCCTCGACAGCTCCGACGACCTGGTGGTTGCCGTAGACCCTGCCTACCGATATCTGTTCGCAAACCGCGTCTTTCTCGAGCGGCGCCGTTTGCGCGAGGAGGATGTTGTCGGGTGGCCGGCGGTTGATGTGCTGGGCGAGAGTTTCTTCTGTTCTTTGAAGCCGTATCTCGATCGGGCACTCACCGGCGAGACGGTGAGCTTCGACATGCCCGCGGAGTATCCCGACGGCGCCACCCGTCAGCTGCATGTCTCCTACTTCCCGCTGCGGGATCGGGACAGGATCCAGGGGGTGGTCAGCCACATTCGGGACATAACCGAGTTGAAGCGGAAAGAAGAGGAGCTCCGCACGGCCAATGCCGAGAAAGACTTTCTCATGAACGAGCTCAATCACCGGGTGAAAAACAATCTGGCTATGATCACGGCCCTGATCAACATGAAGGACGCCGCGCTCGGCGAGGTCGCCGATCTCTCCGATATCCGGAACCAGATAAATGCCGTCCGGATCGTGCATGACAGCCTTCAGCACCACGGTGGAAGTTCGTCCGTCATCTCTCTCGGCAGATACGTCGATGACCTGCTGGACGCCGTCTTCGAGCTGTCAACCTGGCGGCCGGTAACCGTTACGAACCGGATCGGCGAGCTCGAGGTCTCAACTCGCCAGGCGGTTACCCTCGGTCTCATTTTGAGTGAGCTTGCCACCAACGCTATGAAGCACGGCTTCCGCGAGGGCGAGGAGGCACGCTTCGAGGTGGAGATCACCGACGAGGGGGACTGTGAACACCATGTCATGACCGTATCGAACAGTGGGCGACCGTTTCCCGAGGACGTTGACATAGGTGCTCCCGGCGGCACGGGACTCCGACTCGTCTCGAGCCTCGTTTCCCAGCTCGGCGGCGCTATCGAACGTACGCCGGCACCATCGGCGAACTTTCGAATCACGCTCAACCTCGGGCGATAGCCCAACAGCCCTGGGAGTTGATATCTTCTCACGTATGAAGCTTACGCGGTCTGTCATCTTCGTGGCCCTCGTTGTCATTGTGATAAGCTCCTGCGCCAAAGAGGTTGTCGAGGAGGAGTTCTCGCCGACCGAGTCTCACGCCAATTACCGGGAGGCGCTCACGCGTCTCGATCTCGAGTCCACCGAAATGGGTGAAGCCTGGATTGCGGCCGAACGCAGCGCGATGGCGCGTCCCGCGGCCCTCGATCCTCCGGCAGCGGAGGTGGTGTTTCTTGATCCGCGCGAGCCCGGCGCGGTGGGGTATCGCTTCCCGGTCTCCCGGGGGCGTCGCGTGGAGATCCTCATTGATGCCGAGCACGACCGCTACTTCGCCGACGTGTTTCGCATCCCCGAAGGGGACGACGCGGAGCCCGTTCTCGTTGCGAGTCGGCCCGATGGGGAAGGCCTCATTGCGTTCGAGGCGCGGTCCAACGAGTACTATCTGCTGCGCCTGCAGCCCGAGCTCCTGCGCGGCGGGCGCTTCGAGGTGCGGATCACGACCGGGGCCGCGCTCGCGTTTCCGGTCGAGGAGGCCTCGGCTGCGGATATCTGGAGCTTCTTCGGCGACGACCGCGACGGCGGACGGCGCATCCACCACGGCGTGGACATCTTCGCGCCGCGCGGCACGCCGGTGCTTGCAACCGGTGATGCCACGGTGACGCGCGTCGGCCGACGCGACCGCGGGGGGAACGTCATCGTGCTGCGTGATGAGGACCGCGGCATCATGCTCTACTATGCGCATCTCGAGGAGCAGCTCGTGCGCCGGGGACAGGAGGTGAAGGCCGGCGACGTCATCGGCACGGTCGGCAACACCGGAAACGCCCGCACCACGCCGCCGCATCTTCATATCGGCATCTATCAGGGCGGCTGGCGCCGGCCCGTGGATCCCTGGGCCTATTTCATCGACCCGCCGGTGGTCGAGCCTCCGGTCATCGAACAGGCCGACCTCGTGGGCGGCTGGGCGCGGGTGGCACGCCGCGTGGACGCGCCCGCCGCGTTGCCGCGAGTTCCCGGCGGCAGAGTTTCCCACGCGAACCGAAACCCCTTCCTCCAGGGCGCGGGCGACACCTTCGACGGTGCCGAGGCCGACCTTCAGTCCGAGCCGGGACCGCCGCCCGCGCCGTCCATCACCGAGCTGGCAGAGGGAACGGCCGCTCGCGTCACGGGCGCTTCCGGGGGCCGTGTTCGGCTCACAACCTCCGACGGTGAAACCGGATATGTGGATCTGAGCGCGCTTGCTACCGCCGATTCGGTCGGCACCGAGCGGACGCTCACCGAGGCCCATCTCCTGCGCGATCCTCGCGTGGGCGATGCCTTCGGCGAGCTCGAAGCGGGTGCGCGTGTGACCACCATCGGCGAGACGACGCGAGGAAGCCTGGTGCTTCTTCCGTCCGGTCGCGCGGCGATTCTGGATCCGGTGTCGGGCTCCTGAAGCAGCGTTCTACGTGCTTGATGCGTCGGTGGCGGAGAGTGGCGCGCTCAGCACAGAGGGATTGCGCAGAAGCCGATACAGCTCAAGCCAGACCTGGTCTGCCACGATCCAGGACGACGGCTCGGCAAGCGCTCGCCGTACGAGACGGATTGCCGCACCGTGCTCGGGGCAGTCGCGATTGATGGCGTAGAGCAGGATGTTCGTGTCGATGCTGTTCACTGTTCCTCGCCGTCCTCGTGTGCGCTGTTGCGCAGGTCCTGCGCCGCGGACGAGCTCGCTTACCGGCCGGTCCTCTGCGTCAGCGATCCGCCTGAGGCGGGCAAGTTGAGGTTCGGGAAACAGAATCTGCATCTTTCGCATGGATATATGCTATGCATGGATGCCTTCGTGGTAAAGCGCTGTGCTCCCGGTGTTTCCCGCGGGCTGCGAGGTATTCTTGACGGGGATACACATCGTGTTTACCATTCCGTTATGACAAAGAAACTGGTTCAACACGGTAACAGCGCCGCGCTCATACTCGATAAGCCGATTCTTGAATTGCTGAATGTGACGATGGACACACCGCTCGAGATTACCACTGACGGAAGGAACATCGTTGTCTCTCCCGTGTCCGGGCAGTCTGAATCGGAGTTCGTGGCGTCGCTCGACAGGATCAACAGCCGGTTCTCCCAGACACTGCGCAAACTGGGTGAATAGCAGGTGGAGACGACTCCGCGATTCCTCACTCTCTCGGAAGTACTCACGATCCTTCAGGATCAAATTACGAGATATGGTGGAGAGTTCGGTGTTCGCGATCTCGGACTGCTCAGTTCGGCTGTTTCCGTGCCGCGAGCGGAATTTGGAGGAGAGACTCTCCACGCGGACCTATTTGAAATGGCCGCCGCGTATGCGTTTCATATCTGCCAGAATCACCCCTTCATTGATGGAAACAAACGAGTGGCGCTTGCTTCGGCCCTGGTGTTCCTCGATTTGAATGGGGTATCAATTTCCGACCCTGAGGGAAAACTGTATGAGATGATGATGGCCGTCGCAGAAAGCAAACTCGGGAAACCGGACATCACGAAAGTGTTCCGGGAACGTGCCGTATGATCGCGTGGACCCTGTGCAAGCGGCGCCGAGTAGGCTGCGGACCTCACCCTGCAGCGAACGGTGATGCAATGCCGCGAGCCGCCGGAGACGGGCAAGTGTGGCCTCGTCGACATCCCGGATGTGTAGCGATTTCATACCGGTAACATGATGCTACCGTTGCGCGCTGTCAACGGTCGAGCATTACGTCACGGTCGGCGTGCTCGATGGACCCAGTGGGGAACATCCGAACGCTGGCGGCGTCGGTAGCAAAGACGACCGCTCCAGGCGCAAGCATCGGCTCGTCGGCAAAGACCGAACCATCATCGCTGTCCGGGGTACGGTCAACGACGCGAGCCTCCCAAAGTCCGATGGAACGCAACCGTAATCCCTGGCGACCACGAGGTGATGCCGCGAGCGCAGCGGCGCTCGTGTCGATCGATATCGCAGCGAAGAATCACATTGATCTTCAGATGGTCACCGGCTCGAAACCGATCTTGTTCTTCTCGACGAAAGCGAACATCAACCTAAGAGGATACCCCGGGGGCCATTCCGCCTCTTCTCCGGCGGTTTGGGCATCCGTGCCCAAAAAGGTCAGCCACCGGAGGCAGGACGCCGACGTGGCTGCGCGATCGATCCCGGGTGTGCCGGTGCACCCGCGTCGGGTATGAACACAGGCCGGCCACAGCTGGCCCAATACCTGATACAATCAGTAGTATTAGGCTCGAGGCGGGTCTATATTCACTTCGTGGCACCATCATTGGTGCCTCTTGGCTGGATCACGATTGGCTGGTGAGATAACTCTGGCCAAGAGGTGGAGGTGGTGGTCGGGTTCCACGAGCGCCTGGCCACAGGGGTGATCTGAGAAGGACAGGAGGGCGGAATGAGAGAATCAAGGGAACGACGACGGTGGCGGGGTGCAATCGCGATCGCGGCGGTGGTTGTGGTGGCGGTGATCGTGGGAGCGTGTTCGAACCCCACCAACTCGGAGGACGGGGGAGGCGGTAACGGGTCGGGGACCGACGAGCCGGAAACCTACACGGTGAGCTTCGACCGGCAGGGTGGATCAGGCGGTTCGACGAGCGTGATCGCGACCTTCGGCTCAGCAATGCCGAGCGCGACGGCTCCGTCAACGACAGGGGTGGTGTTTGATGGATACTATACCGGTCTCGACGGGACTGGTACGCAGTACTACACCGCAACGATGGACAGCGCCCGAGACTGGGACTTACCGGCAAACACCGAACTGATCGCGAACTGGCGCCCGTACGAAGTACGCGAGACCGGTCCTGGCGGAGGGATCGTGTTCTACGACAAGGGGGCATACTCCGACGGGTGGCGGTATCTGGAGGCTGCTCCTGCATCGACCGAATGGGAAAGCAAGCCCTGGGGCGGGCGGGGTACCTTGGTTGGTTCTGGCGCGCAAGGAACGGCAATCGGCACCGGTGCGGCGAACACGCAGGCGATCGTGGCGGAGTACGGAGACACCGAACCGGATGCGGGCAGGGCCGACTATGCGGCGAAGCTGGCCGCGGACCTTGACCACGGAGGGTATGACGACTGGTTCCTGCCGTCGAAGGATGAGCTGAACCAGATGTACCTACAAAGAGTAGTTATTGGAGGTTTTGCATCGGCCGGCTATTGGAGTTCCTCCGAGCTCAATGCGAACGGCGCGTGGCTACAGTACTTCGGCGGTGGCAGTCAGAACGACGACCGCAAGAACTTCGACCCCAGGGTGCGCGCTGTCCGGGCTTTTTAGCCATTGAGCTATTTATCCATTTCTTTTGGAAAGAGGGGGTGCAGGTGGCGATAGCCCCCTGCCGGAGGCTGATTTTTGTGGCGCTCTACTATGACCTTCCGGTCTATCAGGACGTGTATCGGCTGATCCTCAAGCTCTTTGAGATCACCAGGGAGTTCCCCCGGGAGTACAAGTACACGCTTGGACAGGATATCAAGCGGGACGGAATCGTTCTGGTGAGGTCGATCTACCGGGCGAACAAGGCGAAGGACAAGACTGAGTACCTCGAACGCTTCCTTGACGACTTCGAGATCCTCAAACTGGAGGTGAGATTGTGTGTTGATCTCAAGGTGCTTTCCATGAAGAAACAGGCGGAGCTGTCCGCACTGATGGGCGGCATCGGGAGACAGATCACCGGGTGGCGGAATGCCTCCCGGTGAGTGCCGGAATCCCCGAGGCCAAGGCTTTCAGGGAGCGAGCAAGGCTTGGAACAAGAGCGGCAAAGGGACTGGTCGCCTCCCGCGGTCAGTTGAATCAGTATGCCCGCAACACGCGTTGCGGCCCCTCGCTCGCCTTCGTCGTCGACAAACCGGTCAAACGCGAGATCTTCGCCGCCGAGTTCCGCGACCGCGTCGTTCATCACCTCGTCATCAACAAGATCAACCGCCTCTTCGAGCGCGAGTTCATCTTCGATAGCTACGCGTGCAGAGTCGGCAAGGGAAGCCACCTGGGAATCCAGCGGGTCGACCGGTTCATCCGGCGCTGTTCGCGCAACTACGCCCGCGATGCCTACGTTCTGAAGCTCGACATCAAGGGCTTCTTCATGAGCATCCACCGAAGGCTCCTGTTCGACCGTCTCGCTGCGTTCCTGCGGGCGCAGTACCGTGGCGAGGATCGCGAGCTTCTCATTCAGTTGTGCCGGACCGTCGTATTCAGCGACCCGACGCGGAACTCCCGAATACGCGGGCACCGCGATGACTGGGACGGCCTGCCGCGAGAGAAGAGCCTCTTCCACGCGGCTCCCGGGTGCGGCCTTCCGATCGGAAACCTGACCAGCCAGGTCTTCGCCAACTTCTATCTCAACACGCTCGATCACTTCATCAAGCACTCACTCGGCATCCGCTTCTACGGCCGCTACGTGGACGACTTCGTGATCGTACACGAGGATCGTCGCTATCTTGCTGCGCTCATCCCGGTCATCCGCGCCTATCTGCGCAGCGCCCTGCGGCTCACACTTCACCCGAACAAGATCCATCTGCAGCACTACGACAAGGGGGTCGCCTTCCTTGGAGCCGTCATCAAGCCGAACCGCATCTACATCGCCCGCCGGACCAAGGGCAACTTCGCCGCGGCCGTGGACCGGCACAACCGCATCGCTTGCGACCACAAGCCTGGTTCCGCCGAGCGTCAAGCCTTCCAGAGCAGTATCAACTCGTATCTCGGGATTCTGAGGCACTACGCGACATGGAGATTGCGCACTCGCATGCTCGAACGCGTGTGCGCCTGGTGGTGGATGGCATTCCGGTGCGGGCCGGCTCGCACGAAGGTGATCGTTCGGCGACCCGAAGAATACGACCGTGATCTGCGCTTGCACGGGCTTCGTCCACAAAGTCGAGTTCCGAGGCCTTGGGAGTGACTCATACGCGTATGAGTCGAATAGCGATGCGACGAGCCACCCTGGTGGGAATGCAGCCGGTCGCGCCCTCGTGCGCCGGCAGGCCGATCCTCGCCGAACCACTGGTGAGGACCTGCTCGTCAAGTCCAAAGATGGAGAGACTTCCCTTCACCGAGACGTTGAAGGCCGGCTTCTGCTGGAAGACGCTGTTATGCCGCACTCACGAAAGCTTTCTGTGTAAGCCACTTACGTGCCCCCCTGCATCTTCCATGATCATTCTGACACATCGCTCGATGCTTCGTTCATCGCCAAGAAAGCTCCAGGAGCGACGATCTTGGGGAGGCCCTCACGTTCGAGAACGTGTAGGTCTTTGTCTCCGGTTACCAGGTAGTCACACCCGCTCTTGATGGCGTCTTCAACTATCGGCGCATCCTTGGGATCACGAAGGCCTGGATGGCCCGACGTGCTGCGAACTACCGGAACGTCAATCGCTTCAAAGCTCAGCTCAGCGAGGAATGTCTCCAACACATCAGCCTTGGCCGGGAACTTGCGGGTGAATACCGTGCGGAGTTCTTCGACTACGTAGTCACTCAGGAGAATTGTGTGATCGGTGATTGCCCGTCGAAAGA
>CAYOFA010000045.1:0-19351 GCA_964402885.1 uncultured Spirochaetaceae bacterium | reverse complement strand
GTGCTCCTCGTGGGTATGCCGGGTACCGGGAAGACGCTCCTCGCCAAGGCGTGCGCCGGCGAGGCGGGTGTCAGCTTCTTTCATATGTCGGGCTCCGACTTCGTGGAGATGTTCGTCGGCGTCGGTGCGAGCCGGGTGCGTGACCTCTTCGAGCAGGGACGCAAGAACGCGCCCTGCATTCTCTTCATCGACGAGCTGGACGCGGTGGGACGCACCCGGGGCGCGGGCTACGGAGGTGGTCACGACGAGCGCGAGCAGACCCTCAACCAGATGCTGGTGGAGATGGACGGCTTCGACACGAAGGACGGTGTGATCATCCTGGCGGCCACGAACCGCCCCGACGTCCTCGATCCGGCACTTCTGCGACCCGGTCGCTTCGACCGACAGGTGGTCGTGGATATGCCCGACCTGCAGGAACGGCATGCAATCCTCAAGATCCACGCTTCCAAGGTTCCGGTGAGCGATACCGTCGATGTAATGCGCCTCGCACGCGCAACCCCCGGAAGCTCGGGTGCGGACCTGGCAAACCTCGTCAACGAGGCTGCTCTGTACGCCGCGCGGAAGAACAAGGAATCCGTCGAAATGGAAGACTTCGAAGAGGCGCGGGACAAGCTTCTCATGGGCGTCGCGCGTAAGTCGAAGGTCTTCACTCACGAGGAGAAGCTCAAGACGGCCTACCACGAAGGCGGGCACGCGTTGCTCCATTACTACTGTAAGCACGCGGATCCCCTTCACAAGGTGACGATCGTGCCTCGCGGGCGGGCCCTTGGGCTCGCCATGTCGCTGCCTGAGAAGGACGCCTACAGTCGCGGAAAGGGATGGCTGCTCGACCGGATCAAGATCTCTTACGGCGGATATCTCGCCGAGGAGATGTTCTACGAGGAAACGAGCACCGGGACCCAGAACGATCTCAAGCAGGCCACCGACCTTGCACGGCGCATGGTTACCGAGTGGGGCATGAGCCGGATCGGACCCATCGCGTTCGGGCAGGAGGACGAGCCCATCTTCGTCGGAAAGGAGATCGCTCGCCACAAAGACTACTCCGAACACACTGCGCAGGCCATCGACGATGAGGTGAATCATATCCTCAACGAGTGCCTGACCGAGGCGCGCCAGATTCTGGAAGATAACCGGGATCAGTTGACGGCACTTGCCGAGCATCTGGTGGAGAAGGAGACGCTTGCCGACGCCGAAGTTCGCGAGCTTCTCTCTCTTCCCCTGCCGCCTTCGACCGACGAAGAGGAGCCGGGTCCCGTAGCATGAGCCTGCGTGCTGGGATTATCACAGGTCTGTGTCTCCTGCTGCTGTCGGGAGTTCATCCCGGTGCGACGGCCGACTCGACCGAAACGAATCGGGCGTTGTCCCGGCTCTATGCGGAATACGCGTTCTCTGCTCTGGTTGACGGGCGTGAAGAGGAGGCGGTGAGGTTCGCGGAGACATCGCTGGAGTTCGACGACGATAGTGCCGACGCTCACCATATTCTCGCTCGAAGCCTTTCGGACAGGCAGGTAGCTACCACCCGTGTCGTCGAACACCTCGAGCAGTCGCTGCGCGCGGAAGGTTTCCGTATCACCGACGGGGCGGAGGCCCGGTTGTTGCTGGCGGAGACGTATATACGTATCGGCGCCGCCGACGACGCACTGGGGGTGCTGGAAACCGAACCGGCCGGCGCCCCCGGCCCGGAGGTGAGCTATCTTACCGCACGGGCCCTTCTGGCCCTTGGCGAGGTGGAGGCCGCCGAGGAGGCGGCCCTGCGCGGGCGGCGCCTCTACCCTGAGGATCCCCGGTTCGTGCTGTTCCTGCTGCGCCGGGATCCTGTTCCGGGGCCCAGCACGGGCCGCTGGCTGGATGCGAATGTCTCCGGGGACCCCGCATATCTCGAGAGTCTCCTCTATTACGCCGAGCGGGTGGGCGACCCGGGGCGGGCACTCGCGCTCAGTGACCGATACCTCGCGCTCGGCGGCGAAGACCCGCGCGTGGCGCTGATTCGGGCCGCAGCCGCCGGTGAAGACGCCGACGGCGGCGGACGGACCGGTCGGGATGCCGCGCGGGCGCGCGAGGCGGCGTGGGAGCTCTTCGTGCGCATGGACGGACTCCGGGACAAGGCGGCCGTCGAGGAGATGTATGCCCTGCTTCCCGAGGGGGAGCTGAAGGCCCGGGTGCAGGATGTCCTCTCCGAGTACAACGGCGACTCCGTGCGGGACGAAGACCGCAACGGCTTCTGGGAAGAGCGGTTCGTTTTCTCGGATGGGAGGCTCGAACGCTGGCAGATCGATCGAAACCAGGACGGGGTACTGGAGTACGATGTGCTCCTCGCCTCCCGCGTTCCCCGCTCTCTCGAAGTTTCGCCGCAGGGCTTCGTGATTACCTATGGCGCGTATCCCGAGGTTTCGGCGGCTGAGACCGTCGATGATGACATACTGCGCCGCTATCGGGTGCTCCCGGGCCGACTGACGTACCGCGTGCTCGGCGAGGACGTCGACTGGGGCAGTCCCGTGCCCGGTCCGGCGTTTCCGTTTCGTCTCGCCGAGGCGCCGCCCGCGTTCGATGAGGAGTTGCTGCGGGAGAACGCGTTCCGCCTCGAGCTCGGCACTCCCGGTGGTCCGGTCACACGGGTGCTCACCCTCGAAGACGGCGTTGTCCTGCGTGAGGCTATAGACGAGGACGGAAACGGTCGTATCGATCATGTCATAAGCTACGAGGACGGGACCCGGGTCGCCGGCATGCGGGACGCCGATCATGACGGCCGCTTCGAAGTTGCAGAGCAATACGAAGACGGTGATCTGGCGCTTCTCCTCGTCGATGCCGACGGCGACGACACCTTCGAGTACCGCGAGCGCCTGAAGCCCGAGGCGAGTGTCTCCTGGGATTACGACGGTGACGGCGTGATTGACGCGCGCGAGCTCAGAGCGGGACGTTCGGAGATTATCCGGCAGTTTTCAATCGACGGTGACGAGGATTTCGAGTTTTCCATGACGATTTACCGGGAGGCGGTCCCGAATGAATAGGCCCAGCCTGATTCTCACCACGCTCGCGGTCTCCATTCTGCTCGGTCTGACCGCGTGCGCTACGACGGAGCCGAGCACCGTACCGATGGCCTCGCGAAGCGAGGAAGCGCGCGATGAGGTCACGCAGCTCCTCGATGACGGGAGCCCGACCGAAGCCGTACAGCGGATCTCGACCTATCGGCGCAGAGGCCTGCTGGAGGGCGCCGAAGCGGAGCGCTATTCGCAGCGGGCCGTCGAGGAGCTGGCCTCCGACGTGCGATCCGCCCTCGAGGAGGAGAACTTCGGCGAAGCCGTACGGCTCTACCTGAGCCTGGAGGCGCTTGGCGCGACCGATCGGATAGGAGACTGGGACCTGAGCGCCATGTACCTTGCCCTCGCGGACAGCTATGTGGAAGCGGAAAACTACGTTTCCGCTCTGCACAGCGTTGGCCGTATTCCCAATCTCTCGGCGGTGGACTCCGAGACCCTGCTCCGTTATGCGGAAATTGCCCGTGAGCATCGCAACCGCTACGTACTGGGCGAGATCATCGAGGTGATGGATGCCCGGGAGGAGGAAATCCCGGATGCGCTCGCGGAGTTTGCCGAATCCGAGCCCGAATCCTCGGACATGATCGCGGGAACGGCAACCGTTTGGGTGGATCGCGGTATCAAGGTCGAAAACGGTGTCGGTTTCGCCGACCGGGTGGTCGGAAGCGGGTTCTTCATCGACAAGCGCGGATACCTCATCACCAACTATCACGTGATCGCAAGCGAGGTTGACCCGAAGTACGAGGGATACTCCCGGCTCTTCGTTCGTCTTCCCGACGCGCCGGAGAATCGTGTGCCGGCTCGGGTCGTGGGGTATGACCGCATCTTCGACATTGCTCTCCTCAAGATCGAGGTGGATCCCTCGTACGTATTCTCCTTCACGAACGTGCGCACGCTGCGCACCGGCGCCCGCATTTTCGCCATCGGCTCGCCCGGCGGTCTCGAGAGCAGCATTACCTCCGGCATCATTTCCGCCACCAACAGAAGGTTCCTGCAGATGGGCGACGCGTTGCAGGTGGACGTTCCCATCAACCCCGGCAATTCGGGCGGCCCGCTGGTGGATGAGGACGGGCAGGTGATCGGAATCGTGTTTGCCGGCCTCGAGCAGTTCGAGGGAGTGAACTTCGCGATTCCCTCCTTCTGGATTCAGCATTTCCTGCCCGAGCTCTACGATGAAGGTGAGATCGTGCATCCCTGGATAGGAGTTGCCGTGCACGAGACCCGTGGGGGGCTCGAAGTGATGTACGTTGCGCCCGATAGTCCCGCAGCATCGGCGGGGCTGCAGGCGGGAGACATTCTCACCTCGATCAGCGGATGGACGCCGGGAGAGATCGGCGACGCGCAGAAAATCCTTCTCGACCGGGACCCCGGTGCGCTGGTTGACCTGGAGTGGACACGGGAGAACGAGCAGATGGGCGGCTACGTGTCGCTCGGCGAGCGGCCCTGGAGTCCGGTGGAAGAGGCACTCGAGGTGCATGAGGTCGACGACCTCTTCCCGGTTCTCTTCGGTATGCGCGCCGAAGACATCAGCTCACTTCCATGGCAGTCGAACTACGTCGTGACACGTGTCTACAACGGAAAGATTGCCGACGAGACAGGCCTCTCGGAGCAGGATCCCTTTACCCTCCGCCACTTCGAAGTGGATGAGGAGCGACGGATTGCGCTCATCCGAATCGCCATCAAGAAACGGAAGGCCGGATTCGTGGAAAGCGGCATACAGCTCGGCTCCTACCTGGAAGTTGATAATTTTCTCTAATTCATTCATAAGGTCTATACACATTTTGAATGTCCTTGTATAATCAGGGTGTGGGGGACGACGTCCCTCCAAGCTGATGCAAAGTGGGGGCACAATGGAACAGGATCTTCAGGTTGTATCACTCGAAGGTGGAGCTACCATAGCGGAGGCCGACGCCCTGCGTGTGCGTCTGTCCGAAGCTGTCGAATCAACGAGCAAGGTGCTGATAAACCTGTCGCACGTGACCCGAATGGACCTGGCCGGAATACAGGTGTTGTACGCGGCCCGAAAGTCCGCAACGGCACATGGCGTCGCGTTTCACCTGACCGGGACCGTGTCGGACGCGGTGCGCGAGGCCTTCGAGGCAGGCGGGTTCGTAAAGCAGGCGCCGGCGGACGCCAGGGAGCTCGAAGCGACGCTGCTGGACTTCGTCGCAGAGGAGTAGCCTTCCGCCACGACCCTTAGAGTGAGGCAACGTCCATGGACAAATTTCGTGAAAACTTTCGTGAAGAAGCATTTGAGCTCTTGAACTCGCTGGAGGCGTCCCTCCTCGAGCTCGAGAACAATCCGGATAATCAGGCCGAGATTTCCGCCGTATTTCGCTCCATGCATACTATCAAGGGCTCCGCCGCGATGTTCGGTTTCGACCACATCTCGGAGTTCGCGCATGAGATCGAGAACATGCTGGAGTTTCTGCGTGACGGACGTATCGGGGTGACCGATGACCTGATAAACCTCACCCTGAAAGCGCGCGATCATATCCGGGAGTTGCTGGAAATCGACGACGAGGTGCCGAAAGAGGTGCGGGAGACCTCGGAGCGCATACAGCTCGAGTTCAAGGAGCATGTCGTCGGTCTCCTCGAGCCGCAGGGTCCGCCCAGCGATGCGCCGAGTGCCCCGGCCGGCGATCTTTCGTCCATCGGGGATGAGACGGGCGCCGGGGCTCAGGCCGGGACTGCCGGGACTGCCGGGACTGCCGATGCAGCTACGGCGAGCGTCGACGAGAACACGGCCGACTCGAGCGAACTCGACCATTACGTCACCTACCGCGTGCGATTCAAGCCGAACAGCGACATTTTCCGAAACGGCACCAGACCGCTGATGCTGCTGCGCGAGCTCGCGGAGTTCGGCGACTGCACGAGTGTGCCGTACACCGATCGCATTCCGGACCTCTCCTCACTCGACCCGGAGAGCTGCTACACGCAGTGGGACGTGGTGCTGACCACGAGGAAGCCCGCGTCTGCGATTCGGGACGTGTTCATTTTCGTCGAGGATGACTGCGAACTATCGATCAACGTCATCGACGATCTCTCGGTGGTCGAGGAGAATCACAAGCGCCTCGGTGAGATCCTTGCCGATCGCGGTGTGGTCCCGCGGGATACCATCGATCGTGCCGCCGGGAAACAGAAGCGTCTCGGCGAAGTGCTTGTCGAGGACGGCGTGGATCAGCGCGAGATCGAGTCGGCCCTCCAGGAGCAACAGCACGTCGACCGCTCCCGCAAGAAGTTTCAGCAGGAACTCTCCAGCTCGAGTATCCGCGTCAGCTCCGAGAAGCTCGACCACCTCGTCGACCTCGTCGGCGAGATCGTGACCCTGCAGGCACGCCTGAGTCAGACCGCGACACGGATGGAGGATGCTGGGCTGAACTCGATAGCCGAGAACTTCGAGCGACTCACCGACGAGCTCCGCGACTCCACCATGAGCATCCGCATGCTGCCCATCGGGACAACCTTCTCCAAGTTTCGCCGTCTCGTCCGTGATCTCTCCCAGGAGCTCGGCAAAGAGGTGGAGATGGAGGCGAACGGCGGCGAGACGGAGCTCGATAAGACGGTCATCGAGCGACTCAACGATCCTCTCGTGCACATCATCCGAAACGCCATCGATCACGGCGTCGAGACGCCTGAAGAGCGGGAAGCTGCCGGAAAACCCAGGGCGGGAACCGTCAGCCTTACCGCCGCTCATGCCGGTGCCGAGGTTCTGATCAGCGTCGTTGATGACGGTGCCGGGCTCAACCGCGATGGGATCCTTGCCAAGGCCAGGTCCCAGGGACTGATCCGCGGCGACGAGGATCTGAGCGACGAGGACGTATATCAACTGCTGTTTGCCCCCGGGTTTTCGACAGCCGAGAACGTTACCACGGTCTCCGGAAGGGGCGTCGGTATGGACGTCGTGAAGAAGGAGATAGACAACCTCGGCGGAACGGTCCGCATCGAAACCAGACCGGGCGAGGGAACGACCTTCATGCTGAGCATTCCGCTGACGCTGGCCATCATCGACGGGCTGCTCGTGCGGATCGGCGGCCAGCATTACGTCTTTCCGCTCTCGGCGGTGGGCGAATGCATCGAGCTCACACAGGAGATGCGTGAGGAACAGGGAGGCGGTCGCATTATCAACAATCGCGGCGAGATCCTGCCCTATGTGCGTCTCCGTGAGGTCTTCGGCATCGACGGCAGCTATGAGGGTATCGAGCAGGTTGTTGTTGCGAACTCCCAGCAGGGCACCGTCGGTTTCGTGGTGGATCACGTCATCGGCGATTTCCAGACGGTGATCAAAAACCTCGGGAAGCTCTATCGCGATCTCGAAGGCATCTCGGGTGCCACCATTCTCGGCGACGGCACAGTCGCGCTGATCCTCGATCTCCAGCGGCTTGCCTCGCTTGCAACTGCAAAGGAAATGGAAGCGGGTCATGGCTGAGAAGAAGCAGGATGAGAACGTAGCCGAGCCTGAGCAGGACATCAAGGGTAACTTTACCTCCCGGCGGCTGTCCACGAAGCAGTTCACTGTTCTGAGTGAGTTCGTCCAGAGTGAGCTCGGCATCCGGATGCCGCCCGCCAAGCGTGTCATGCTCGAGTCCCGCCTGCAGAAGCGACTGCGGGCTCTCTCGCTGGACAGCTTCCAGGACTACATCGACTTCGTGTTCGACGATAGTCAGAAAGAGGCCGAGCTGCTCCACATGATCGACTCGGTGACGACAAACAAGACCGACTTCTTTCGCGAATCGGATCACTTCGACTATATGACGAACCGCCTTCTCCCCGAGCGCTACCGCGAAGGCTGGGGGCGGGACCGTCCGCTGCGCGTGTGGTCCACGGCCTCCTCCACGGGCGAGGAGCCCTATACGCTCGCCATGGTGCTCGAGGACTTTCGCGGGGACCATCAGGGCTTCAATTACGGCATCCTCGGAACCGACATCTCCACCCGTGCCCTCGATCACGGGCGGAAGGCGGTCTACACCCAGGAGCGGGTTGAGCCGGTTCCCCAGTCCCTGCGCAAGAAGTATCTCCTCCGCAGCAAGGACCGGACGTCACGACTCGTTCGTGTACGCCCGGAGCTCAGAAAGCGGGTTCAATTTCACCGCCTCAACCTCATGCATGACTCCTGGGATATCGGTGAGCGTTTCGAAGTGATCTTCTGTCGGAACGTAATCATCTACTTCGAGCGGCCCACGCAATACAAACTGCTCACACACCTCTACGATTACCTCGTACCGGGCGGGTATCTCTTTCTCGGACACTCCGAGACCCTCGCCGGTATGGAGTTACCCCTGCGCTCGGTTGCACCGACCATCTACCGAAAGGCGGAGTAGCAGATCATGGCGTACAACATGAACGAAAAGATCAAGGTGATGGTCGTCGACGACTCGGCAGTCGTGAGAGAGACCCTCTCGAGCATACTCGCCGCCGACCCCGGCATGGAAGTAGTCGCGACCGCTTCCGATCCGCTGATTGCAGCGCGCAAGCTGCAGAGCGTCGTCCCCGACGTCATCACGCTCGACATTGAAATGCCGCGGATGGACGGGCTGAGCTTTCTGCAGAAACTGATGGCGGAACACCCCATACCGGTCGTCATCTGTTCCTCCAAGGCCGAGCAGGGCTCCGGCAATGCGTTGAAGGCGCTCGAATACGGCGCAGTCGAGATCATCGAGAAGCCCAAGGTCGGCACGAAACAGTTTCTCGAAGAATCGAAAACCCGGGTTACCGACGCCGTGAAGGCCGCCCACCTGGCAAAGCTCAAGAAAGTCAAACCACAGGCGGTGCAGAACGAGGTAGCCCCGAAGCTGAGCGCCGACGCGGTGCTGCCGAGGGCCCGCGGGCAGTCGGTGATCGAGACCACCGAGACCGTTATCGTCGTCGGTGCGTCGACCGGGGGGACGGAGGCGCTTCGCGATTTTCTCGAGTCCATGCCGCTCGACGCACCGCCGATCGCCATCGTGCAGCACATGCCGGAGAACTTTACCGCCGCCTTCGCGCGGCGCCTCGACAGCCTGTGTCGAGTGACGGTAAAGGAGGCCGAAACCGGTGACTCCCTGATCCGCGGACGCGCGCTCATCGCTCCGGGCAACCGCCACTGCCTCATGAAACGAAGCGGTGCGCGCTACTACGTGGAAATCAAGGACGGCCCGCTGGTAAGCCGGCACCGGCCGAGCGTGGACGTCCTTTTCCGCTCCGCCGCCCGCTACGCGGGAAAAAACGCGATCGGCGTGATCATGACGGGAATGGGAGATGACGGCGCCCGTGGAATGCTGGAGCTCAAAGAGGCCGGCGCCTACAACGTGGCGCAGGATGAGGCGACCAGTGTCGTGTATGGAATGCCGAACGAGGCGGTGAAGCGCGGTGCGGTCGATGTATCTCTGGCCCTCGGAAGCATCGCGCAACATGTGCTCTCGCGGGCCTCGGAGCGGCGGAGGTAGATGCGCGACGTGAGCGAAGGCTATACGACGAACGCACGCATATTGATCGTCGAGGACGAGGCGATCGTGGCCATGGACATCCGCCATCGCCTCGAAAAGCTCGGGTACGTGCCGGTGCGCTCCGTCGCGTCCGGTGAGGAGGCGGTGGAAGCAGCGGCCGAGCTCGATCCTGACCTCATTCTGATGGACATCCAGCTCGCCGGAGCCATGGACGGCATAGAGGCCGCCGGCTTCATACGCGAGCGCGGTGGAACCCCGGTGATCTTCCTCACCGCGTACTCCGACCGTGCCAGTCTGGAGCGGGCGAAAGTTGCCGACGCCTTCGGCTACGTGCTCAAGCCCTTCGAGGAGCGTGAGCTCGGCATCGCGATCGAGATGGCGCTGTACAAGGAGCAGATGCAGCGACGCCTGTCCGAGAGTCGTGAGTGGCTCTACGGCACCGTCGGTGCGCTCTACGAGGGGGTTGTCACCACGGATGCCGAGGGGACGGTGCTGTTCATGAATCGGCGGGCCGAGGAGCTCCTCGGCTGGTCGGAGGCCGATGCCGTCGGGCTTCACGTTGAGGCGGTCGTGCGAACTGAGCCCATTCCATCGACGGAGTTTGCAACCGAAATTCTCCCCGAGGCGGTGAGGCTTCTCCGCCGCGACGGAAGCGTCGCATACGTCGAGCGCCGGACCGGTGAGATCCCGGAGCCTGCGAAGCGACCCGGGAAGGACACTCAGGCGGCGCCCACGGCCACGGCGACGACCCCGGCGGCTTCTTCCCGGCACGACGACTCGCCGCCGGCCGTCTGCGGCCGCGTCGTTGTTCTGCGGGAGGTCTCCGATATCCTTCGGTACGACCACGCCATGCGCGCCGCCCGCACCGAGGCCGAGCGGGCGTTGAAAACGAAGAGCGAGTTTCTCGCCAATGTCACGCACGAGCTTCGCACCCCGCTCAACAGCATCCTCGGCATGGCCGACCTTGCGCACGAGCTCGCCCGTGACGATCAGCAACGGGAGTATCTCGGCATCCTCAAGAGCTCCGCGGAGAACCTGCACGGGCTGATATCTTCCATTCTCGACCTGTCCCGCATCGATTCCGGTCACCTGCAGCTCGAGCCTGCGGAGGTGGACCTCGACCAGGTGCTCGAGTCCGTCGTTGAGAGTTTTGCGCTCGAGGCCCACCGGAAGGGGCTTGCTCTGCACTTCGCACAGTCACCCGAGACTCCCGCCTATGTGATGGCCGACCGCGTGCGGCTCGTGCAGGTGCTCTCGAATCTCATCGCGAACGCCGTCAAGTACACCGGGGCCGGATCTGTCACGGTATCGGCGGAGGCCGGTGCCGCAGTTGACGCCGCCGCCGCCGCCGAAGCGGGTGCCGCCGGGGCGGCCGGGGGCGCCGGCGGCGTGGAGGCGCGGCTCGTGAGGATAGCGGTGTCCGACACGGGACCCGGCATCCCTGAATCGGAGCAGCAACGTGTCTTCGAGCCTTTCACCCAGGTCGACGGAGGACCGACACGGGCGTTCAACGGCGCCGGCATCGGTCTCGCGGTTGCCCGCGAAATTGTGGAGCTCATGGGCGGGCGAATACGCCTGGAGAGCGCTGCAGGGCAGGGGAGTGTGTTCACCGTCGAGCTGCCGCTGGTTTTGGCGCGGCGCACGCGCAAAACGGCCGGGATGCTGCCGGAGCCGCGCACCATCGTGCTTGTCGGACCGCCGAATCCGTCTCGGCTCGCCCTCGAAGCCTGGGGGCGGGAGGTCGGTGCCGTCGTCGAAACCGCTGATGGTCCGGCGGCCGTCGATAGCGCCTGCGCGGTGCAACCCGACATCGTGCTGCTTCTGGACGATGAGGTGCGTGGCGATGAAGGAGACGATCTTCTGCGCATGCTCGGCGAGAAATGCACCGGCGCCGAACTGTGGGTCGCCCGCCGCATCGGCGCGCCGGGCGACGTGGGCAGGCGTCTCTCGCAACCGGTAATGCCGTCGACCCTGCTGCGGCTTCTCGCCGGCGTGGCCGAACACGCAACGTCTGCCCCGGCGGCGGCGGAAGGCGATGTAGCTGACGAGGCAATCCTGGACCTTCTCCACCGCTTCCCCGCGTCGGATCTCAATGAAGAACGGCTCCCCGCGCTCGCCGCCGCTGCCGGGAAAGTCCGTGCCGACGGCGAGGGCGGCAGCGCGCGCGCAGACGAGGTGCTGTTCCGGGTGTCACTTGCCGCTCGCCGCGGTGATCTGGAGACCGCTCGGGAGCGCGTATCGGAGCTTGGCCAAATGCGGTTGAATCAATACAATGATGAGAGGTGACAGATGCGATTTTTGATCGTTGAGGATGATTTCGGCAGCAGGCGATTGCTGCAGTCAATCCTCCGTTCGTATGGCCGCTGCGATGTCGTGGTGGACGGTGACGAAGGAATCGAGGCGTTTCGACTTGCATGGGAGGAAAACGATCCTTACGATGCAGTGCTGCTCGATATCATGATGCCGCGCACTGACGGGCAGGAGGCGCTGAAACGCATCCGCGAAATCGAAGAACGGATCGGAGTAAAGGAGAAGGATCAGGTCAAGGTGGTCATGACCACCGCACTGGAGGACCCCAAGAACGTTGTCGAAGCCTATTATCGCGGGGCTGCCACCTCCTATCTGGTCAAGCCCATTAAGCGAGAGGCTCTCATCGACGAGCTGGAACGCATCGGCGTACCACTGGCGTCGGCCGGAGGGTAACCGGTTTCCGCTGAGCGACGCGTTCCCCTCCTGCGTGCAGCGATCTCGATGAAGCGAGCGCATGGAGAACAACCGGATTCTCGTCGTCGAAGACGAGCACATCGTAGCCCTCGACATAAAGATGCATCTCGAGAATTACGGCTACTCGGTCCCGGCGATCTATGCCACGGGCGAGGAGGTGCTGGTAAACTTCGAGCTCGTCGATCCGCTTCTGGTCATCATGGACATCAAGCTGCAGGGGCGTCTGGACGGGCTGGAGACCGCCCGTGAGATAAAGCGGCGGTACCGGGTTCCGGTTGTCCTGTTGACGGCACACGCCGACGAGGCAACCGTCGAGCGAGCGAAGGAATCGCAGCCCTTCGGTTACATCATCAAGCCCTTCGAGGAGCGGGAGCTTCGCACCGCCATCGTCGTCGCCCTGTCCCGTCACGAGATGGAGCAGGAGATCATGCGACGGGAGCAGCTGTTCTCCACGACGCTGAACAGTATCGGTGACGGAGTCGTGGTCACCGATACCGAGAATACCGTGCAGTTCATGAATCCGGTTGCCGCCCGCATGGTCGGGATGAAGCCGGAGGACTGCGTGGGCTGTTCGATGGACGACATCCTTAGCCTGGAGTATGGCGATGATCAGGCGGAAGACAACGGCGGGATAGCCTATCTGGTCTCGCAGTCCGGGACGCGGACGGCCGTCGATGCGAACTCCTCGCCGCTTCACGACGAGACGAACCAGATTCGGGGTACCGTATGGGTCTACCGTGACATCTCCGAGCGACTGGCCTCCCAGGAGGCGCTGCAAGAGAGCCGGGAGCAACTGCGGCACGCACAGAAAATGGAGGCGGTCGGCAGGCTCTCGGGGGGAATTGCCCATGATTTCAACAACCTGCTCACCGTGATACTCGGCTACACCCGGATCCTGTCCGAGGAACTGCAAACGGAGAAGATTCCGGATCCCGAGACGCTCATCAATGACGTGGAAGGTATCCAGAAGGCGGCACGCCGGTCGGTTTCACTGACACGGCAGCTCCTTGCCTTCAGTCGTCGTCAGGTGCTCAAGCCGACACGAGTCAACCTGAACGATGCCGTTCGCGACCTCGAGAAGATGCTGCGCCGTCTCATCACCGAGCAGGTGAGACTGCATTTGAATCTCAAGGCGGACCCCAGTGATGTGTACGTGGATCAGGGGCAGATGGAACAGGTGCTCATGAACCTCGTCGTGAATGCACGCGACGCAATGAACGATGGTGGCCGCATCCATATCCGTACCTACAACGCCGAGCTCAGCGCGCCCGCGGCAACCGTTGCGGGGCGCGCGGAGGCCGGACACTGGATCTGCCTGGAGGTCGAAGACTCGGGCTGCGGGATGGACCAGGATACCAGAGAGAAGATATTCGATCCCTTTTTCACCACCAAGGAAGCCGGTGTGGGGACGGGACTGGGGCTTTCTACCGTCTACGGCATCGTGCGCCAGACCAACGGCCATATCGACCTCGATTCCACACCGGGGCAGGGCACGACCTTCCGGATCATGCTGCCGCCCTACGACGGGGCGGGTGAGGTGAAGCGCCCGGAGACGGCGCCCATCGAGAACCACCGCGGAAGCGAGCGCCTGCTGCTCGTGGAGGACGATGACGCCATCCGGTCGATGCTCGCGAGAATACTGCGTGAGCACGGATACACCGTGATGGAGACCCAGAGCGGCGGGGAAGCCCTGCTGATTGCCGAGGACGAGAACACGAGGTTCGACCTGCTCATAACCGATCAGGTCATGCCCCACATTACCGGCCTGAGGCTTTCCGAGCGTATTCGCGAGTTCCGACCCGGGGTCGGCGTACTACTTTTGTCCGGCTATCCGGAGGAGTTCCCCGAGCGGAACAAGCTTCCCGAGGGAGCCGTCTTTCTACCCAAGCCGTTTGAGCCGGAAGACCTGCTTCGAAACGTCAGACAGGTGCTCGAGAGTTAACCGGCACGACACCACCATACCGAGGAACAGATGGAACGAAGCTTCGTCAGAAATTTCTGCATAATTGCGCATATAGACCATGGTAAGTCGACACTTGCCGACAGGCTCATACAACGTGCCCGGATTATCGACGATCGGGACTTTCAGGACCAGTTGCTCGACTCGATGGATATCGAGCGGGAGCGTGGCATTTCGATCAAGTCACATGCGGTTACGATTCCGCATCAGGCGACCGACGGCAGCACCTACGAGCTGAATCTCGTCGACACGCCGGGCCACGTGGACTTCGCCTACGAGGTTTCGCGTGCAATCGCATCCTCCGAAGGTGCGCTGCTCCTGATCGACGCGACGCAGGGCGTAGAGGCGCAGACGCTTTCCAACATGTACATGGCACTCGAGCACAACCTCGAGATCATTCCGGTGATCAACAAGATCGATCTCCCCGGCGCGATGGTCGAGGAGACGAAGCACCAGATCGAACATGATCTCGGACTCGATCCCGGGGCTGCCATCGAGATTTCGGCGAAGACCGGCCAGGGTATCGATGAGCTTCTCGAAGCCATCGCCATCCTGATCCCGCCGCCGAGCGGCGACCCGCAGGCGCCGCTGCGGGCACGGGTGTTCGACTCGAACTATGACCCGTACCGCGGAGTCGTGGTGCATCTGAGGATCGTCGACGGCACCCTCTCGGAGGGAGACCGCATCCGCATCTGGTCGAACGAAGCGGAGTACGGTGTCGAGGAGGTCGGCCGCTTCCGCATCGGCCTCCACCGGGTTCGCACGCTGTACGCCGGGGACGTGGGCTACTTCATCGGCGGCATCAAGACCATTACCGATGTGCGGGTCGGGGACACCATAACCCATGCCAACCGTCCCTGCAGCGAGTCTCTCGGAGGGTTCCGCGAGGCGAAGCCCGTGGTATTCTCCTCGATTTATCCATCAGACTCGGATGAATACGAGGAGCTCGCCCGCGCGATGGAGAAGCTCAAGCTCAATGACGCATCCTTCATCTTCGAGAAGGATGCCTCGGCGGCGCTCGGCTTCGGCTTTCGCTGCGGCTTCCTCGGTCTCCTCCACCTGGAGGTCATCCAGGAGCGGCTGGAACGGGAGTTCGACCTCGGCATCATCCTCACCGCGCCGAGTGTGCGCTACCATCTGAAGCTTCGCGACGGGCGGTCCATCGACCTCGAGAATCCGCAGGACTTTCCGTCTCCCGGCGACATCGAGCAGGCCGAGGAACCATACATCCGAGCGTCCATCATCACCCCTGACGACTACCTCGGGACCGTGATGACGCTGTGTACCGAAAAACGCGGCATACAGGAGGATCTGCGCTACCTCGACGAAAAGCGGGTGGACGTGGTCTACTCCATGCCCCTCGCCGAGGTACTGTTCGACTTCTATGACAAGCTCAAGTCGGTCAGCCGGGGCTATGCCTCGCTCGACTACGAGATTACGGACTACCGCCCCACTGACCTCGTGAAGCTCGACATTCTGGTGAACGGTCGGCCGGTGGATGCTCTCTCGCAGCTGGTCGTTCGCGAGCAGGCCGAAGCGCGCGCGCGGCAGGTCTGCCGCAAGCTCAAAGAGGAGATACCGCGGCACCAGTTCAAGGTTCCCATTCAGGGCGCCGTCGGAGGCAACGTCGTCGCCCGCGAGACAGTCCCGGCGCTACGGAAAGACGTTACCGCCAAGTGTTACGGTGGTGATATCTCGCGCAAGCGCAAGCTTCTCGAGAAGCAGAAGGCGGGCAAGAAACGCATGCAGATCGGCGGCAATGTCGAGCTGCCCCAGACCGCGTTCCTCTCGGTGCTCAAGTCCGAAGAGGACTAAGGCCGCGGCACGGGGGCACGTATCAGCCTCGCGCGGCGCAGGCGGCCCTCGTAGTCCAGAGCGGAGAGGAGCACACGCCCGAGGAAGCTCCGGGTTGGCGCGGGCGGGTCGGGGAAGTCGAGATACACGTAATCGAGGTCCGCGAGCAGCGGGCGGACTGCCGCATAATCTTCCGCTGAAACGTCCGCGCTTGTTCCGGCGCAAGCAATGACGTCGCGCAACTTCGCCACGAGCTCCGACAGGCGGGTCTCTTCCCGTTCGAGGTACGCGTCCACGGCGTCGCTGTCCTGCGGCAGGCCGGTGCCGGCCGCGCCTGGGGTGCCGCCCGCGCCTGCGCCGCGGGGTGTGCCGCCGCCGCCGGCGGGCGGGAGCGGTCCGCCGGCCGCCGGTGCCCCGTTCGGGAGGCCGCGATCCGGCGACAGGTCATAAACCGAGTCCACAGGCAGCCGTGAAATGATTGAGCGCAACTGCTCGACGTAGGAGAGTAGCACCGTGTCGGAGCGGGCGGGCCTGCCGTCCTTTCCGTCGAGCGTCAGCAGTGGACGAGCGACCGCCATCCCGAAGAATGGACTCGGATCGAGGCGAGTCCGTCGTGCGAGGGAGAGGGCCTGCATGGGGGCTCCGCGGGCGTGGGTGCGTTCGAGGTCGTAGGAGAAGTCCAGTCCGGTGAAATACACTACATCCGTAGTCAGGCGGGCTGCCAGATGTACCCCGAGCACGCCGACGCTTCCGAGCGGTGGAACTTCGGGCGGGAGGAGATCGGAGGCCGAGAGCCTTTCGAGGAGAGCCGTCGGCGCGAAGCGGGAGCTCACGAACGTCAGTCCGGCAATGCCGGTCCGATGGAGGACACCGGGGTAGGCGGTGATATCGCAGATGAGATGCGGTTTCGTTATTCGCGGACCTTTGCCCTGCTGCACGGCCTCGGCCGGCGTCTCGATCTGCGCGGATGCGTCGAACGGGTCAAGAAAGTCTGCGGCATTTGCCTGCTGGGACTCGACCGCAAGTATGAAATCCGGCGTGATTCCGCGGGCGGCGAGCGGCGCGACAGCGGTGTCCACCGCGAGTATGCACATCTGTTCGCGTTCCGCGCTGTCGTCGCAGGGCAGCCCGGCGGCGCAATCATCGAGCGACGGACCGGCTCCTGCAACGACGATCGGCAGGCTCGTCCTCAAACTCTCGAGCGGCGTGCTCGCCGGCACGAGAGGCAGGTTCCGAAACAGGTTTCGGATCCACAGCCGCCCCATCCGCATCCGGGTCATTGCGTTCTGCCAGAAGATGCGGATCTCATCGTCGAGCTTGCCTACGAGAGCCCGGTAGTCACCCGCTTGCAGCCCGAACCCGCCGGACAGAGTGAGCAGTCGCGTCCGCCGCGGCCGTCGACTGAGGGCGCGCTCGAGGACACGGTCGAGATCCGCGTCAGAAGGTGCGCGTGCCCAGAGCAACCGGTCGTCGGTCGGTGCGATCTCCAGGGGAAGGGCGGCAAGCATGGGATCGAGCTCCACCGCGAGAACCACGGCGTCCGGTGGACAGATGTCGAGCAGCTCGCGCAGTCCGTAACCGAGAAGCGGGGAGGCGACGACGACCAGTGTCTGCGGCTGGATTTCTGCTGCCGTGGCGCGGCGGGCGGCGCCGCCGCGCGGGTCATGCGCGGCGTAGAGGCGCCGGCCACTGTAATGAATCTGATATCCGTTCGAAGCCGGCTCTAAGCGCGGCTTCTCCTCGCTCATGAGCTACCGCGAACTATGCGGGCGAAAGCCCGGGCGAAGTTATCCTCGTAGTACTGGGGATCGAGAAGGGTGCGCTGAAGCTCCTCCGACTGGTACTGCTGAACGAGAAAGGGATAGTAGCTGTCGAGGAAGGCGACCGAGTCCTCGCTTGCCTCACGCTCGTCATCGAGTTGCAGGACAACGAGGGCGTTGCGAAGGGTCACCGGCTCGGAAACCTCCTCCTGTTCCAGCCCGAAGGCGGTAACGAAGAAGCTCTCGCGGAAGGCGGCACGTGAGAGGACGTCGGAGTCCTGGGAGTTCACTCTGCCGAATACCGGAAGGTTTCCGTAGTTGATCGGGAAATACCCCGTCTGATTGACGGACAGGTCCCGGGCAGCGGCAGCATCCGCGAAGCTCGACTCCGTCGCTGCTTCCCGGAAGGTTGCGGCCTGCTCGGCCATGTAGTCCTCGATACGTCCGCGTTCGAAGGTGCTGAGGTAGGAGCGTACGTCGGCGACTGCATCCTCGTTTTCGAGGTCGAGAGGTTGGGCCGGCTGGTTGACACGGTAGATGACCCACCCGTTTCGAGCGTCGATCACCGGGCTCACCTCGCCCTGCGCGAGCTCGAATACCTGCTCGAGCTGCTCGGCGTCTTCGACGTCGGGCTCGAGCTCGTAGAAGTAACGGCGGCCCATGTCCCCGCCGGTGTCGGCGAACTGGTCGGCCGAGTGGGCCCGCGCCATTTCCTCGAAGGTGCTCTCGCGGTTCGCAATCTGCTCGCGGATACGCTCGGCCTCGGATTCCTCGCCGGTTATCGTGATGACGGAGAGATCGACGCGCCGGAACAGCTCCTGGTTCTGCCGTGCGAAGCTCAGGACTTCCTCACGCGGATAATCCGTGTAGTCGAATGCGACGTAGCGAAAGCGGCGCTCGGGGCTCGCCATGGCCTGGACGAACTCGATTTCGTCCGGACTGGTCTTCATCGCCTGCAATTTGTCAGCGATGTAGCGCTGCTGGATTGCCTGCTCGCGGAGATATGTGCGGAGGCTGAACCGCTCCTGACTCGATGTCTGACGATAGGCCTCGGCGCTGAAGCTTCCGTTCTCCTGGAACTGTGGGTGTTGGGCAATCTCCCGATCCACGCGCGACTCGGAGACGACGAGATCACTCTGCTCCGCCTTCTGCATGACGGCGGTGTGGAAGAGCGTCTGGTTGAACGCCTGACGCCAGATCTGGCGCAGCTGAGTCTGCAGATCGGAGTCCTGGCCCTCGTCGCGAGCTCGCGCGGCGATCTGCTGATACTGCCGGGCGAAATAGTTACCCGGCGAGTAGACGATTTCCTCACCACGATAACTGCCGAATACCAGCCGACGGGAACCGCCCGCGGTCTGGGTAATGAGCGGCGCGCCGATGAAGGTCACCACGATGATGACGAGTATGAGAACACTGAACAGATAGAGAAACGGGCGGCGGGTCGAAATCTTCGTGCGAGGCTCTGAATCACCCCCGCGCTTTTTCTTGTCTTCGGATGCCATGTAGGCGACCGTAGCACTACGGGGTGTCTGTGTCAATTGAGCGGAGCCTCTTGACAGTCTGGAGCGAAGTTCCTATATTTGGGCCTCGAATCCTAACACGGGGGCGTGGCGAAGTTGGTTATCGCGCCGGCCTGTCAAGCCGGAGGTCGCG
>CAYOFA010000044.1:0-19458 GCA_964402885.1 uncultured Spirochaetaceae bacterium | reverse complement strand
TCTCCTTACGCCCGATTCTCTTCTGCTGATTGTACCCACACGCTGCTATATACCTTACGGCTTATGACTGCGCGCCTGCTCCGACCATCAATCCGCGCCTCCAGCGGCGCCTCCCGCAGGTCCACGAGTCGCAGAAACTCATCCTCGTACACCGTCGGTCCGGCATCGAGGCTCGAGGTATCGAGAAAGTCGTCGTCACCCCGTGAAATCGTGAGGTAGCCGAGTTTCAGTGCGGTCAGGTTATGGAAGAAATGGCTTCCCTGACTCGGGTCGACGTCGAAGCCCTCGAGCTCGAGCTCGCAGATGACCTGTGCCCGGCTTATCTGGTTCCAGGCAACCGGAATACCCAGCCAGGGGTCGCGGGAGCCGAGGCGCCCCGGCGCAACAAGCAGATAGTGCCCGTCGGCGGCGGCGACCTTATCGTTCGCCGATTCTATGCGCATGGCGATCGTCTCCGTCTTTGCAGCATCGAAGGTGTCCGGTTTCACGTACACCGCAAAGGAAAGCTGGTCATACACACCGTTTCCGAGGGCGGTGTTCGATCGCGCAATCACGGTCTCTTCGGGAACGGTGTCAACGGCCACGTCCTCAGCCTCGAAGCCCTCCACGATTGGGCGTAGTTGCAGGAAGCTGAAAACGATCGGGTCGTCGTCGGCGGGATTCATGTCCACCGCATACTCGATTTCCACGGGAACGCCCATCTCGCTCTTCGCAAGCTCGAGCAGGTCGCGCAGGATCGCTGCGAGCGGGAAGGCACCGTGCTTGAGCACTCCGGCGAGGGTAACCGTAAGTCGTCCGTTGGTGCTCCAGCCGTCGCGCAGCATGCCGTTTCCATGATCATAGGTCGACACGAGCAGGGCCTTCGACGGGTCCTCTTCGATCTCGGAGATATCGCAGAGCTCGAGCACCGAAGCCTCGTCCATCGACGGGGAGAAGGGCCCGCCGTGCATGTCGAGGGCGTAGAACGCCTTCTGGGTCGTCCGCAGGGCTCCGTCGACATCCGAGAGCTGCAGGGCACGCTTGGGATGTGCGGGACTGAAGCGCAGGCAGTTCATGCCTTCGACGACTGTGCGCCCGAGGCCCACCGCAGCATAGGCGACACCCTCTTCGGGCTTCTCGTGCTCGAATGCGTAGAAGTTGACCGACCGAGCCACACCCGATATCGAAGGAAAGCACCGGTTCTCGTAGACCGTGCCCGTTACCTCCTGCACGATCACGGCCATCCGCTCTTCCGTGACGAGACTGTTCACGGCGGCCATGTAGTCTCTCGAGGCGGCGTAATAGGTGGATGCATACACGCTCTTAATCGCGCGCAGGAGGTCGGCGAGCCGTGCCTCCACGGTGTCGGCATTGTTTGCGAGGTGGTAGGTCTTGTAGATGCCCGCAAAGGGCTGGTACCCGGAGTCCTCGAGCATGCTCGAGGAACGCACCGCAATGGGGCTCGTCATCACCCGCAGCACGGTCCGCAGGTCCTCGACGATCTCGTCGCTGAAGGGTGCTTCGACGAAGCGCTCGAGTATCTCCTGATCCGACGGCTCCCCCATCGTGAGAAGGTCCACGAGATTGTTGGACTCAACAAAGCGCTGGAAGACGTCGGTCCCGAGCACCACCGTCTGCGGCACCGATATGACGATACCGTCGTAGGCGTCACGCATGCGGTGCTCTTTCAGGCTGTGGTCGATGAACGCAAGACCACGTCCTTTTCCGCCGAGCGATCCCTCCCCGATTCGGGAGAAGCTTGCATACTCGTCATATCGCTCCCGCTCGAAGCGCGCTATCTTCCCCCGACTCTCGAAACGGCGATAGGCGCCGAAGAGCTTGTAGACCTCCTCCTTGGACTCCTCCACAAGATCGGGGTCGAGCGTAATGCGCGCGCTGACGTCGGCAAGCGAGAACAACGCCCGCGCGCGCAGCCATCGGGAGATGTCGTTTCGCGCAGCATGGTGCAGGAGGCTGTCATTGGGGACGGAGGTGATCTTGTTCTGCAGGTCGCGCAGGTCGGAGGCGTGCTCCACCACGGCGCCCGTGGCGGGATCGCGAAACAGAAAATCGCCGAAACCGTACTGCTCGCGGATGTAGCGGCTCAGATTATAGAGAAGTTTCTTGGAGTTCTTGTAGAGGTAGCCGGCACCGCAGGCTGCCGCATCCCGCCGGTGCTTTCGCTCCGAGGACTGCAGCAACACGGGGATGGCTTCGCCCCGTTGCCGGATGTGCCGGCAGAGCTCCAGGCCCGCCTGTGGATCCTCCTCCCCGGCGCGCTCGTAGGAAACGTCGGAGATGATCCCGAGGAGATTATCGCGATAGCGGTCGCACAGGCTTACCGCCTCCTCGTAGGTATTTGCCAGCAGGATCTTCGGGCGGCAGCGCATACGCATGGTCTGCTCCCACTCGTTGAGCCCCTCCTCCATGAGGTTGCGCGCCTGTTGAAACAGCACCCGGTAGATCACCGGCAGATAACTCGAGTAAAAGCGGACTGAATCTTCGACGAGAACGATGACCTGAACGCCGGCCGAGGCGACATCGGCATCGACGTTCATCCGGTCCTCGATCAGCTTCACGAGGGCAAGCAGGATGCTGTCGTCGCCGAGCCACGCAAACTGCTGTATGCCCCGGCCGCGCTGGCTCTGGGTGATCTGAAGCGTCGTCCCGCGGGAGGCCGGCGTCAGAAGCACTACCGGTAGCTCGGGGTAGCGGCTGCACACGTTCTCGGCGAGCTGCACCGCATCCGGACCGCCCATGTTGAGCATGGAGATCACGAGATCGAAATCCTCGGATTCCAGCAATGAGAACGCGTCTGCCTCGGTATACACCTGAGTGAACTTTGGCGGATATCGCAGGTTCAGGGAGACGTATTCCTGGAAGATCTGCTCATCGACCCGTCCGTCCTCTTCGAGCATGAACCGGTCGTACTTGCTGCACACCAACAGCACATCCTCGATGCGCCGCTGCATGAGAAGCTTGACTGGTGTTTCGGTGAAACCGTACTCGCGCTCTTCGCCGGGAAAGCCCTGCATCTACCTATAACGCTCCGGGAATCCGCCGACCGGTGTCAAAAGACGTTCCGGCCGGCGGGTCCAGACCTTCTACACTTCCGGACGTCAGCCGGCGGCGCCCCCGGGCTGCGCAAGCATATTGTCCGGCAGGAAGGTCGCAATCTCGGGAAATGCGATGATCAGGATCGTCGCTATGATGAGTATAATGATAAACGGCGGTGTTTCTCGAATGACTTCCAGATAGGGCCGCCTGAATATCAGCTGGGCAGTGAAGATATCGCACCCGAACGGCGGCGTTGCCGAGCCGATGGCCGCCTGCAGGGTAACCAGCACCCCGAGGAACACCGGATCGATGCCGGTGGCAATGACGTAGGGCGCGAAGATCGGGCTGAAGACGTAGATCGCCACGATGGGATCCACGAACATACAGGCCACGAAGTACGCGATGACCACTACGATGATGACCTCGAGCCGCGTCGGGTCCACCCCCAGGATCATCGGCATGACTTCCTGCGGGATCTTCATGAAGCTGATGAGCCAGCTGAAAGCCTGCCCTGCTCCGACCAGTACGAAGACCACACCGGTGACAACACCGGTATCCAGAAGGACCTTCACCAGGTTCTTCCAGGTCATCGTGCGATACACCAGCGTCTCGAGGAACAGTGCGTAGAGCACGGCGGCCGCCGCTGCCTCTGTCGGGCTGAAGATTCCGGTGTAGATACCGCCCACGATGATGATGGGGAATCCGAGGACCGGGAAGCCCTCCTTGAAGGCTGTAATCCGCTCCTTCGTCGTGGATTTGGGAGCGGTGCCGACTTTCTTGATGAGGGAGTACACGAACACGTAGATAGAAAACATCACGAAAATCAGGATGCCGGGCAGGATTCCCGCCAGGAAGAGCTTTCCGACCGACGTGTTGGTGACAACCCCGTAGACGATGAATCCGATACTCGGTGGTATCAGAAGCGCAACGTCACTCGAGTTGATGATCAGCGCGAGCGTGAACGGGCTCTTGTAGCCCGCCTCGAGCAGCATGGGCCGCATCGTACCGCCGATTGCGGCAACAGTTGCCTGGGTGGACCCGGAAACCGCGCCGAAGAGCGTACAGCTCGCATTCGTGGTAATGGGAAGACCACCGGGAATGTGCCCGACCATCACGCGCACCATGTTGATCAGCCGCCTGGCAGCCTTCCCGGAGGTCAGGATGGCGGCTCCGAGAATGAACATCGGCACGGCCTGCAGGGCCGGCGGAGTCAACCCGGTAAGCACCTGCTGTACGATGACGTTCATGTTGAACATCGGCATGTTGACTTCGAGCTGAAGCATCAGTGAGCCGAGGATGAGCACCATGAACGGGAAGCCCATCAACAGCATCACGACCATACTTACCCACATGAGCGTCATGATTAGTACACCTCTTCCTCGTATTCACTTTGCTGCTCGGGCGATTGCCAGACGTCCTCTTCCTTGATGTTCTTCCACACGGTCCGCACGTACTGAATCCCTGCCGAGAAAAAGCCGATCGGCACGATTACAAGGGTAATCCAGTACGGCATGCGGAGCGCCTGCGTGGTCTGTCCCATGTTCATGGCGTTCATCATGTAATTCCACGAGTGGTAGGCCATGAGAAACATCACGAAGGCGTTGATGGTCGAGATGATGTAAATGAAAACCTTCTCCACCTTCGGCGGCATCGAATCCAGAAACGCCCCCATGCGAATGTGCCGGGCCTTTCTGGCTGCGTAGCTCACCCCAACAAAGGTAGTAAAGATGATCAGAAACTCCGACAGCTCTTCGGCGAAATAGATCGCCTGGAAGAAGGTGCGCGCGATCACGTTGCCGATCAGCAGCATTGCGAGCAGCGCGGTCGAAATACTCAACGCGCCAACCTCGAACCAGTCCAACGCCAACGAAAACATCCGCGGAGTCGGTGTCTTTTCGGTCTGGTCGTCACTCATGCGATTATGCTCTCCAGATCTTCCGGATTGCGAACGGCGGCATGGGCCGAATGACCCACGCCGCCTCCGAACGTCGAACTCTGAATCAGGATCAGTCGCCAACCGCAGCCTGGGCGGCCTCGATGTCTGACAGAAGCGTCTCCAGCATCTCTTCTGCGCCCTCGCCGCCGATCTCGACGTAGGTATCGTCGATCTCGCGTGCGAGCTCGCGGGCCTCGGCCACCTGCTCGTCGGTGAACTCGTACCACTTGATGTCCGGATCTTCTTCCATGATGGTCTCACGGTCGCGCTCGTGGCGCGCATCGATCCACTCGGCTGACGGAATGACCGCGTCTGCCCAGTAGTCACGCATCATCTGCTGAACGTCAGCGGGAAGGCTGTCGAAGTGCTGCATGTTGACCGTCGGGATACCAAGGAAGGGCTCCGCCCACATCTGGACGAAGTACTCGGTGGGCTCGTAGAACTTCATGCTGTTGATGGCGAAGATCGGGTTGATCTGCGCGTCGATCAGACCGGTCTGCAGCGCGCTGTAGACCTCGCCGTAGCTCATCGGAGTCGGAGAGAAGCCGTAGTTGCGGTAGTTCTGCACGAGGAGCTGGGATCCCATGACACGCACCTTCACGCCATCCATGTCATCGATAGACTCGATCGGCTCCTTGGAGGTGATCCACTGCCAGCCCTCGTAGACGATGCCCAGGGGCACGAGGCCGTTTCGGCGGAAGTGCTCTTCCAGCATCGGGAGGGTATCGCCGTTCTTTACGACCCATTCGAGGACCTCGGCGGTGTTCTCCCGCGGCCACAGGTAATGGAGGGCAAGAACCTGCGCCTGGGGCACGAATGCGCTGATCCAGGCGAAGTCGGAGAACACGTACTCGACAACGCCGAGCTGTGCAAGCTCGTTGATGTCCCGGGTGTCGCCGAGGGATCCGTAGGGATAGACATCGAGCTGATAGTTCCCGTCGGTCTCTTCCCTCAGGTAATCGGCGAAGTTCTCCGCCCATACGGTCATGAAGTCGCCCTCGACCTCTTCGGACGCGAGACGTGCTTCGATGACCTGCATCTCAGTGCCGGCCTCTTCAGACTCCTGGCCGCCTTCGGCGAAGACTCCGCTCACGCCGAACACGAACAGTACCAGCATCGACAAGACAATAATCTTGTTTTTCATCTTCATATACCTCCTCTGTATATACTTGCAAGATTCCGTAATAGTTGCCTCTTTCGCTAATTCTTACAACCCCCTTTTGCCCGAAGTTTTCTTCTCAAAGAAGCGCAGAGCAGTGCGAACGAGCAGCTCTACACCCGTCGGCATGGTGTCTTCATCTATATTGAAGTGCGGATTATGATGCGGGTTGTCGGTGCCTATCTCCGGATTACCCGTGCCGAGAAAAATGAACGCCGCCGGCACCCGCTTGGCGTAGGCGGCGAAGTCTTCACCGGCCATGGAACGGTGTTCGACGATCTGCTTCTCGTCGCCGAGGATCTCCGCCGCGGTCTCGCGGACGAGCTTCACCATCTCGGGGTTGTTCACCACGACCTCGTTTTCCTGCTCGACGGTGTAGTCGTAAGTGCACCGGTGGACGGCGCAGACCCCGGCCACGATTTCCTCGAGGCGCGTCGGGGGGTCCTCGTCTCCGTCGAGCTTCGGATCGAAGAGGTAGCGCAGCGTCCCCTCCACCACCACCTCATCGGGGATGATGTTATTCTTCGTGCCGGCCTCGATCTTGGAAAAGACGAGGGCGGTCGGCTTGAGAAGGCTGATGTCGCGGGTCTGAAGGCGCTGCGCGGTCTGTATGAGATCGGCGGCAGCGATGACCGGGTCGATCGCGCTGTCGGGATAGCCCGTGTGCCCGCCCTTCCCCTTTATCACAATGTGAAATACGTCCATCGCCGACATGACGCCGCCGACGGTGGCACCGATCGTCCCGCTTGGCAGCGGCGTCCAGATGTGCAGGCCGAGGGCGGCGTCCACCGGCGGATCCTCGAGGGCGCCTTCCGCCACCATCTGCTCGGCACCGGCGACTTCCTCGTTCGGCTGAAACAGGAACCGGATGCGCCCGGGTATGTCGTCCTTCATGCCGACGAGGACCTGCGCCGCCGACAGCAGCATCGCGGTGTGGGCGTCGTGCCCGCAGGCATGCATCACGCCGTCGTTCCGGGACCTGTAGGGGACGTCGTTCGCCTCCTGAATGGGAAGGGCGTCGATGTCGGCCCGCAGCAAAAGAACGGGACCGGAGTCCGCGGCGCCTCCCACGAGGTCAGCCACAACACCGGTCCCGGCCATGCGCCGGGGCTCGAGCCCCAGCGAGCGCAGCTGATCCTCGATCACCTGCGCCGTGCGATGTTCTTCGAAGCCAAGCTCGGGATGAGCGTGGAGATCACGCCGGATCCCGATCATCTCATCCTTCAGTTGCAGTACTTCCGTACGGATCGTCATGATATCCCTGCTACGGCACGCGTACGAGGTCCATGTCCACCAGCGTTTCCGCGATCTGAACCGCGTTCAGCGCAGCTCCTTTTCGGATATTGTTCGAAACGACCCAGAGGTTGAGCCCATTCTCGATGGTGATGTCCTCCCGGATGCGGCCGACCATCGTCTCATCACGGTCATTGCTGTCGAGCGGTGTCGGGTACTTGTTGTTTGCAACGTCGTCGACCACCACCACGCTTTTCGCGTCGGCAAGGATCTTCCGTGCCTGATCGGCCGATATTTTCCTCTCCGTCTCGATGTTGATGGATTCGGAGTGGCCGTACCACACCGGCACGCGCACGCAGGTGGGACTCACCCTGATGGCCTTGTCACCCATGATCTTCTGGGTCTCGTAGACCATCTTGTACTCTTCCTTGGTGTAGTCCTTCTCCTGGAATATGTCGATGTGGGGCACGCAGTTGAATGCGAGCTGCACCGGATGCACCCGGGGCTCGACCTGCTTGCCGGTCTCGAGGTACTCCTTCGCCTCGGCGGTCAGGCCGTCGAAGCCACGCTTTCCGCCGCCGGAGGCAGCCTGGTAGGTGGAGACGATCACACGCTTAATGGTCCCGGCGTCATGGAGCGGTTTCAGCACCACGACCATCTGGATGGTCGAGCAGTTCGGGTTTGGAATGATGCCCTTATGCCATTTGAGGTCGTCGGGATTCACCTCGGGTACCACGAGGGGGCACTCGGGGTTCATGCGCCAGTGGGAGGAGTTGTCGACGACGACCGCGCCCATCTCCACTGCCTGGGGTGCGAGGCTTTCACTGGCCGTTGCGCCGGCTGAAAAGATGGCGATGTCGATCCCCGCGAAGTTCTCCTTTACTGCCGCCTGCACCTTCACGGGCGTGCCGTTGAAGGCGACTGTCTTGCCTGCGTTTTCGGGTATGTCGAGCGGGCGGAACTCGTCCACCGGGAAGTTGCGGCGCTCGAGGGTCCGGATCATCTCCGAACCCACCATTCCGAGCGCCCCGACAACCGCTACGTTGTATTTCTCTTTCTTCGCCACGTTGTGTATCCCTCCGGCTGCCTACATCTCTTTTTCGACGTCTTTGATGACCTGACGGATGATCTCCACGCCCTTCATCGCGAGCTCCTCGCTGATGATGAGCGGCGGCAGAAGCCGGGCCACGTTCCCGTGGTGACCGCCTGCCTCGATCATGACACCACGCTGATGGGCGTACTTACGGATCTTCTTCGTAAGGTCCGCCGCAGGTTCCTTCGTCTTTCTGTCACGAACGATCTCGATGCCGAACATGAGGCCGATTCCGCGCGCCTCGCCGACGATCTTCGTCTCGCTCTCGAGCTTCTTGAGCTCGGCAAGCATCTTCCCGCCGAGCTCGGCGGCATACCCGGGGACGTCGTTGTCCTTCATGAACCGGATGGCGGCTGCGCCGGCGGCAAATGCGACCATGTTGCCGCGGAAGGTGCCGATCGTGGCGCCTGCGGGCCAGGTGTTGAGCTCCTCGCGGTAGGCGATGGCGGAGATCGGGAAGCCGAGGCCACCGAGGGCCTTGCTCATGGTGATGATGTCGGGCACGCAGTCGCCTCCGGCATGCTCGAAGGCGAACATCTTGCCGGTGCGGCCGAGGCCCGCCTGGATCTCGTCACAGATGAGAAGCACGTCGTGTGCCCTCGTGATCTCACGCACGCGCTTGAGGAATCGGGGGCTGGGGATAATGGTTCCGCCCTCGCCCTGCACCGACTCGAGAATCACGGCCGCGGGCTTCGCAAATCCGGAGTGGGAGTCCGACAGCACCATCTCGAGGTAGTCGGCTGCGCGCAGATCGGTTTCGTCCTCCGGACCGCCGAAGGGACTGCGGTAGCTGTAGTCGTAGGGGATGAAGCGGACGCCCGGGGTCAGGGGTCCCATGCCCTCGCGATGGCTTGCATCGGTGGTGAGGGCAAGCGCCGTTCCGGTCATGCCGTGGTAGGCGCCGTGGAAGGCGATCACTTCATGGCGGCCGGTGTTGTACTTGGCGAGCTTGATGGCCTGCTCGACCGCGTCCGAACCGGTCGGGCCGCCGAAGAACACGCGCGAGAGCTCCTTCGGCAGAATCTCGTTGAGCACCGAGACCATCTCACGACGGGCATCGGTGGGAATATCGAGGGTATGGGTCGACTGGTCTATCTGCTTGTGAGCCGCGGCAAGCACGTCGGGATGAGCGTGCCCCACCGCCATGACGCCGGCGCCGCCGAAGAAGTCGATGTACACGTTGCCGTCGACATCTTCAATCGTCGCGCCCTTGCCACGCTTGATCGCCATGGGCATTCCCTTCGGATACGATACGGCGGAGCTTTCGTGCTGACTCTGATAGTCGAGAAGCTCTTTCGACTTTGGCCCCGGCGGGGCAACATTGATGACAGGCGCCTCGTCGAGCGAGAGCTCGGCAAATCTGCTGCTGGTCTTGGTTTCCATTGATCCACTCCGTATGATGCGTTCTACTGATCAGAATGTTCTATCAATTGAACAGCGGTTACTATACTGAAACAAGGACCATTCTGCATGGTAACCCGGAGTGTGTCAAGAAGAAAGTGAGAGAAGGAAAGGGGACGGCCGGCGGCCGAACCGTCCCCGGATGTAGCGGTATGCGTCGCGGCCGTCAGGCCGCGTTTTCGAGCCGTCGCCTCGTGGCGCCCATGAATTGCATGATGAGCGCCGCCCCCATGATGGAGCTCACGTTGGCGGCATCGAGGGACGGCGCGATCTCGACGATGTCCATCCCTCGGCACTTCGGGTGCTGTCCCATGCGCCAGACCGCCTCGAGCGCCTGAAAGGAGCTCAGGCCGCCGGCGTTCGGCGCGTTCGTGCCCGGTATGTGTGCCAGATCGATCGCGTCGATATCGAAGCTCAGAAAGATGGCGTCGGTGCCCTTCGATGCAATCTCGAGGGCCTCCTCGATCGCCGGGAGAATGCCGCCGAGGTGGATCTCCCGCGCGGGAATGACGCGAATGCCCATGTCGCGGCAGTAGTCGCGGTAGTACTTCGAGTTCAGCCAGGTGTTGATGCCGAACTCGACGAAGTTCGCAGGATCAAGCGGAGTCTCGGCGTCCTCGAGCAGCCGGCGGAAGGGCGTGCCGCTCGAGACCTCGCCGTGATGGGAGTGTCTGACGTCGAGATGCCCGTCGATGTTGATCACTCCGACCTTCCCGTCAACGTTGTTCATGAGACCCTTGATATCAGGATACGCCAGAGAATGGTCTCCGCCGATTATGACCGGGGTCAGTCCGAGCCCGAAGAGCTCCGTGGTGATCTTCTCCACCCGCTCGTGGGTACCGAGCACATCGGTGTAGAGCACATCGACGTTGCCGAAGTCCGCCACGCTGAAGCCGGTGGAGAGGTCCACGTCGATACCGGGCTCGTAGACGTCGGAGAACACGAGCGCATTCCGCACGCTCTCCGGGCCGAACCGGCAACCCCGCCGCCCGCTCACCGCCGTGTCGAAGGGAATCCCGAGAATACCGATATCCGCCGATTTCGCGGTTCGCCAGTCCACCATGATGTCGGCGAGACCCACGTCGTACTCATCCGGGACGAAGCTGCCCGGCTTCGATGCATCCAGAAGCAGCGACTCCACGTCTTTCGATAGCTTCATGATCGTTTGACCTCCATTCCGTGTTGTATATATGTGTCAGACGGCCGGCCGAAGCCCGCCGCCTTCTTGACGCCTATTCGATGCGCAGCCCGTAGCGCGCGCCGAGCTCATTGAGCGCCGCGCGCACCTCCGCTCTCAGCGGAATACCGTCTCTGCGGTACGCCTGTTCCGTTCCGTGCGCCTCCCAGCCCGGAATGCGCACCCGATCGAAGCCTTCGGCCGGCTGCATGGCGGACAGTGCCTCGCACATGCGGTCGACCTGCGCGGTGAAATCCGCATCGGGGAGCAGAACCGCAGGATCGAGCGCCATGAAGAACGTCGCCTCGTTCCACGGCCGCTCGACGTTCGGCTCGAACGCATTGTCCAGCGACGGACCGGTTCCCGCGAGAAGCCCCGTCATGAGCTCCGCGATGAGAAGCCAGGCGAACCCCCGGTAGCCCTGTGAGACGATGGCACCGGTAAACGCCGACTCGCGGTCGGCGGGGTCCGCGACGAGGTCGACCGGATCGTCGGTATAGCGGCCCGCCCGGCCCGCGAGGAGAGCCTCGGGCATGCGCCGCCCGTCCCGCGCCGCCATTATCACCTGCCCCACCGAGTACGAGCCTGCCGCCATGTCGACGACGACCGGCGGATGGGCTCCGGCGGGGATCCCTACTGCAATCGGGTCGGTGCCGAACGCCGGCTGCGTCCCGCCCCACGGGGCAACGCGGGGATTGCCGTTGCGGATGGTAATGCCCACGAGACCGGCATCCACCGCCTGGAGGACGTGATTGGAGGCCATCGCGTAATCACCGCCGTTTCGCACCCACACCGTTGCCAGCCCGTGACGGCGAGCGCGCTCCATCGCTGATTCCATCGCCTGCCAGGCCACCACAGGTCCTACGCCGCGGCCGCCGTCGACCACCCGGGCAGCACCGGTGTCACTCACCATCGTCCACTCCGCTTCGAACCGCGCGAGCCCCTCCTCCACCAGCGAGGCCAGGTAGGGGACGATGGCCCCTCCCTGCGTGTACTTCCCGCGCAGATCCGCCCGCAGAATGCAGCGGCTGAAGATGTCCGCCTCCGCCTCGGGCGCGCCGAGGGCGGCGGCCAGGTTTTTGTAGAACGTTCGAAGTGTCTCTGAGCTCGTACGGGCCATCATTCCTCCGTGGTCTGTTCGTCGGGCACCGTGTCGTCAGCCGGACCCGCGCTGTCTGCCGCGGTTCCCGCCAGGAGGCGAAGCGCCCTGTAGAGCACATTCACCCCGCGCTCGATGTCCTCGGCGGAGGTGTACTCCTCCGGGCAGTGACTGCGCCCGTCGACGCTCGGTACGAAAATCATCGCAGACGGCACGTGCCTCCCGAGAATCTGGGCGTCATGGCCGGCGCCGCTGTGCATGTCCCGACGAGTATAGCCGAGATCATCCGCCGACGCACGGATGACCTCGAGAAGCCGGCCGTCGAAGGGGACCGGATCCTCGATAAGAATTTCCCGCCGGCTGAGCTTCTGTCCGGTCCGCTCCTCGACCTCTTCCAGGATGCGCCGAAGCTCTCGGTCGGCGTCGATGAGCACCTCCCGGCTCGGAGATCGTATATCAACGGAAAACTGAACCCACCCCGGCTGAGCGGTCTCGACATTCGGCCGCAGGTCCATGCGGCCGACGGTCAATGTGGTATCGGGGTCGTCCAGTCGATCGCGGTACTCGATGATCGATGTGACGACCTCATGCATCGCCATAAACGCATCGCGACGGCCCTCGAGCGGCGCTCCGGCATGATCGGTGCGGCCTTCGACAGTGATCTCCCAGCGATAGTCCCCCTTGACCCGCTCCACCACCCCGATCGACGCTCCGTCCCGTTCGAGAATCGGCCCCTGCTCGATATGAAGCTCGAGGAAGGCGTGGACCTCCGCCGGATCACGTCTTGCCTCGGCGATCCGGTCGGGCTCGAGGCCGACCTCCCGCATCACCTCAACGAGGCCGACACCGTTCCGGTCCCGGACGCCGGCCAGATCCGCCGAGTCGATGCTCCCGGTGAAGGCGTAGCTTCCGAGAAAGCCGAGAAAGCGCTCCTCCTCGTCGGTGAAGGCGATGACCTCGACCGGCCGCCGCACGTGGACCCCCTCATCGGAAAGCGTCCTCACACACTCGAGGGCCCCGAGCACGCCCACCGTCCCATCGTACTTCCCTCCCCGCTCGATCGTGTCGATGTGAGAGCCGAGGACGATGGCCGAGGGGGAGGCGGTTGCGGAGTCCGCTGCCACGGCTCCTGGCCCGCCGCGTCCCGCGGTGTCCGCCTCGCGCCGGCCGATGATGTTCCCGGCCGCGTCGACACGAACCGAAAGCCCCGCAGCCTCCATCCGCCGCCGCAGATACGCGCGCCCCTCCATATCCGCCGGCGAGAGCGCCTCGCGACAGACGCCGCCGTCCGGGCGGGCACCGATGGCGGCCATGGCCTCGATATCATCCATCAGTCGCTTGATGTCGATCATGCTCGATCCTCCATGTTCAATCTCCGTAAAACCGCACCAGCAGCGCCGTAGCGCCGAGGACGGCTGTCGCCGCGCCCAGAATGGCGAAGCCCTGTGCAAAGGTGGCAACCTCGCCCATGTAGCCGACAAAGGCGGGAAGCACCCCGACCCCGAGAACCACCGAGATCGGGAGTACCATGGAGATGCCGATGTTGCGTGACTCCGCCGGAAGCAGCGAGGAGACCGCGGCGAATCCCGCCGGAAAGAAGATCGCGCCCACCGCGGGCTGGACGAACACCATGAGGATGCGAAGCCACCCGCCGGTGAGCCCGAGCAGGAGCACCGCAACCCCGGAGCCCACCAGGGCGACGGTGATCGTGTAGCGAGGGCCGAAGCGGTCGGCGAGCAGCGCCGCAAACAACAGCGAGAGAACGGGCATGAAACGGGACACGCCGAAGACGGCGTTGGCGGTTCGCGGATCGATCCCTGCTTCGGTTATGAGAAACGTCGGCACGAGCAGATACACGCCGTCGGTACCCGACAGCGCGAGGGCGAAGAACACGATGAGGAGCCAGAAGGCGGGTTTCGCCATGAGATGGGCAATCGCCGACAGGGAGGGAGCACGGCCGTAGGCCTCGCCGGCGCGCACGCGTGTGAGGAACACAATCGCGGAGATGATAAAGACGGCGGTGAGAAACGCAAACACCCACCGCCACGGTAAGACCGGCCGGAGCGCCGCCACCAGCAACGGCGCGAGAATCATACCCGCATGCGGGCTGAGCTCATGAATGGCGAGCGCGCGCTGCCAGTCCTCGCGCCGGATAACCGTGGTAATCATATTGATGCCGGTCGGCGCGAAGAGCCCGAAGCCCGCCCCGAAGATGAAGAGCCCCACGCGCATCATGAGCATCGAGGATGCGACCGAGAGCACGCTCGTACCGAGCGCCGCCACAACCCCTGCGAAGGGGATGAGTCGCCGGTGGGTCAGCCGTGCGGAGGCAAAGCCCGAGGCGAACATCGCAAGGGCGTATCCCACGGTAAACAGAACCATGAGGCCGGAAGACTGCGCGTGGCCGACGCCGAACGCCTCCTCGACATCGAGAAGCAGAGGTGACATCGCCGATCGCGCCATGAAGAAGAACGTAGAGACGAGGACAACATAAAGCAGAGGTCCCACGCCTTCGCGAAATGATAGATCGACATGTCCGGATGTGGCGTTTTTCATGAAGGCATGCTACCATGTGGTTTCAACTTGACAAATGCCAATTGCTCCCTGAAAATGAATTTGTTGCATCATGTATACGCAAGTTCAATTATTGCAACACAGAGGTGAACTATGTATCAACTAAAGAGCTTTGTTTCGGGCGTGGAGCGACGGAATCCTGCCCAGCCGGAGTTCGTACAGGCCGTCCAGGAGGTCTGTGAGTCAGTCATCGACGAAGTAAACGGGAATCCCGCCTACCTCAGCGCGAAGGTCCTCGAACGGCTGACCGAGCCCGACCGGGTCGTGACGTTTCGGGTCGAGTGGGAAGACGACAACGGCGATGTTCAGGTGAACCGCGGATACCGCGTGCAGTTCAACAACGCACTCGGCCCCTACAAGGGCGGCATCCGGTTCCACCCCAGCGTGACCCTCGGCGGACTGAAGTTTCTCGCCTTCGAGCAGACCTTCAAGAATGCGCTGACCGGTCTGCCCCTCGGCGGGGGTAAAGGGGGGTCGGACTTCCATGCGAAGGGAAAGTCACAGAACGAGATCCGACGGTTTACCAAGGCCTTCATGACCGAGCTGCAGAAGTACATCGGGCCGGACCTCGACGTGCCGGCAGGCGATATCGGCGTAGGCGGCATGGAGATCGGGTATCTCTTCGGCCAGTGGAAGCGACTGCGCGGGGAGCACGTCGGAGTGATCACCGGCAAGGCGCGCGGCTGGGGCGGATCACTCATTCGCCCGGAGGCCACCGGCTTCGGGGCGGTGTACTTCCTCGATCATATGATGCAGGAGCGAGGTGACGGCATAGAAGGCAAGCGCATCGCCGTCTCCGGTTTCGGAAACGTCGCCTGGGGCGCGGTGACCAAGGCGAGTGAGCTCGGCGCGAAAGTCGTCACCATCTCCGGCCCCGACGGATACGTCGTGGACGAGGAAGGTATCTCCACGCAGGAGAAGCTCGACTACATGCTCGAGCTCCGCGCCTCGAACAACGACGCGGTGGCCCCCTATGCCGAGAAGTTCAACGCGACCTTCGTCCCCGACCGCCGCCCCTGGGAGGTGCCGGTGGACGTCGCAATCCCGTGTGCCATCCAGAACGAGCTCTCCGGAGATGACGCGAAGGCGCTCATTTCCAATGGCGTACGCTACGCGGTCGAGGCCTCGAACATGGGGTGCACGCCGGAGGCCGTGGAGGCCTTCGCGGAGGCGAAGATTCCTCTGGCCCCGGGCAAGGCCGCGAACGCCGGGGGCGTTGCGGTGTCCGGGCTCGAGATGTCGCAGAACGCGATGAAGCTGTCCTGGTCACGGGAAGAGGTCGACGGGAAACTGCAGAAGATCATGGGAGACATCCACAGCGCGGCGGTCAACGAGGGCCGACGCGGCGACGGCAGTGTCGACTACATCCGTGGTGCAAACATCGCGGGTTTCCGGCGCGTCGCCGACGCTATGATCGACCTCGGCTACTGAGTTCGTACTGAGATCCGTTCGCCGGGATCGTACCGCGCGTCCCGGCGCCCTACTCCGGCTACCTGCCCGGGCTACCTGCCCGGGAGCCCTACTCCGCCCGTGCGCCGCGGTAGATCGCGCGCACGGCGTCGGCGTAGTTGCCTTCATCCACCCCGAAGACGGCCGTATGCGGCGACTCTCCTACGCTGACGTAGCGAAGTCTCACGTCGGAGCGATCGAGCTCGGCAGTCATTCGTGATAGAACCCCGGCGTGCACGCCGCGGGAGGGATACACGACCCCCACGATAGCCATGGGTCCGCCGAACTCAACGCGCTCTGCTCCGAGCTCGCCCGAAAGAACCTGCTCGAGTTCAGCCTCTCCTGCCTCCAGGGGCTCCGCGGGACATACCACGAGCAGCGAGTCACTTCCCGATACCGCGTGGCGGACGGGAACGGCGGCATCGGCAAACGCTTCGCGAACCCGGTCCATGTAGCCCGCATCCTTGCTGAGCATCGAGCGCTCGATCAGAACCGAGCGAAACCCGGTACGGCCGGCCACACCGGTGGTACGTGCCGACGGCCCGCCGGCCGCCTCGTCCGCGCCTCTCTCATCGAGTCCGGCGATTGTCGTCCCGGGGTGATCCGGCTCGTTCGTATTTCTGATCTGAATCGGGATGTTCTTTTCGGCGACCGGTGCCACCGCCTCTTCGTGGAAGACATTGGCGCCGAGGTAGGCGAGCTCGCGAAGCTCGCGATAGCTCACGCGCCTGATCGGGGCAGGGTCCTCGACGATGCGCGGGTCGGCTGAGAGCAGGCCGGATACATCGGTCCAGTTTTCGTAGGTATCCGCACTGAGAGCGCGCGCGATGAGGGCAGCCGAAATGTCCGAGCCGCCGCGGGAGAAGAGCTGCACGCGCCCGTCGGCAAAGCCGCCGTAGAAGCCCGGAACCACATATCGGGCCCAGGAGGAGAGGCGCCTGCCCACGAGCTCGTCGGTCGTCGCGCCGTCCACGGTCACCTCATCGGAGAAACGGATGATCTCCGCGGCATCGACGAACTCGAAGCCGAGGAATGCCGCCACGAGATGTGCGCCCAGGTACTCACCTCGCGAGACCACGGCGCTTCGGTCCGCGCCGCCGCGGATGTCGGCCTCCACTTCGTCGAGGACGCCGGTGAGGTCGGTGCCGAGGCCGAGATCACGGGCGATCTCCGTGTAGCGCTCCCGCACCGCGGCGAATCGGTCCGATACGTCCTCCCCGCGGGAAGCGAGTTCGTGACAGGAGATGAGGATGTCGGTGATCTTCTCGTCCTCTTTGCGCCGTTTTCCCGGCGCCGAGACCACGACGACGGTCCGCTCGTCGGACTGCCTGACGATCTCGGCCACCTTCTTCATCTGTCCTGCATCAGCAAGGGAACTGCCCCCGAACTTGCATACGACCATCACTGTCCCTCCTTTCCTGACCGGACAATCACTGACTGACCGATCACGTCAACGTCTCGACCCGCAGCCGTGTGACATCACCGACGATGACATCGAGATGCTTGAACTGGCGAATCGCCTCACTCACCGCCTTCTCCTTCACCCGTCGCGTCAGCAGGATCAGCGGCACCGTCGTCTCGCCCTCACCCGGCTCCTTCTGAATGATCGCCTCGATGGAGATATCGAGGTCGCCCATGATGCCTGAGACAGTCGCCATGACGCCCGGCCGGTCAACGGCCTGGAGACGAATATAGTAGGAGGTCTCCACCTCATCGATGGAGCTGATGGGAAGGTCTGCGATCTGGTCCGGCTTGAATGCGAGGTGCGGCACGCGATTGTCCGGATCGGTGGTGAGGGTGCGCACCACGTCCACGAGGTCGGCCACCACCGCCGACGCGGTCGGCTCGCCACCGGCACCGGGCCCGTAATACAGCGTCGGCCCGAGGGCATCCGCCCACACCATGATGGCGTTCATCACGCCGTTTACGCTGGCGATGAGGCGCCGCTCGGGGATCAGGGTCGGGTGCACGCGCAGCTCCACCCGCCCGTCGGTCTTTCTCGCAATCGCGAGGTGCTTGATGATGTAGCCGAGCTCCTCGGCGTAGACCACGTCGTCCCGCGTTACGGTACCGAGGCCCTCGGTGTAGACCCTGTCGAACTGAAGGGGGATGCCGAAAGCGATGGATGCGAGGATGGTGAGTTTGTGCGCCGCGTCGATGCCGTCGATGTCGAAGGAGGGATCGGCCTCTGCATAGCCGAGCTGCTGGGCCTCGGCGAGCACGTCATCGAACTCCCGGCCCTTCTCCCGCATCTCGGTGAGAATGAAGTTACAGGTGCCGTTCACGATACCGGCGAGCCACTCGATCTTGTTTCCGGCAAGTCCCTCGCGGATCGACTTGATGATGGGAATCCCGCCGGCAACCGCGCCTTCGAAGGCGATCATCACCCCTTTGTCCTGAGCGGCCTTGAACAGCTCATTCCCGTGCAGGGCGATGAGAGCCTTGTTCGCCGTGACGACATGCTTGCCGTTCTCGATGGCCCGCATGACGAGCTCGAAGGCGTCGTCATATCCCCCGATGAGCTCCACGACCACCGATACTTCGGGATCATTCACGACCTCGCGGGGATCATCCGACAACCTGACTCCCTCGAGCCCGAGACCTGGAACGCGGTCGGGATTTCGCACCGACGCGTGGCTGATAATGATACCGCGGCCGGCTCGCCGCGCGATTTCCTCTGCGTTGCGGATAAGCACGCGATACGTGCCGCCCCCGACGGTGCCGAGACCGAGTAGGCCTATTTTTACTGGATTCAACGAGTCCTCTCCTGAGCGTCGGCTGTGTGCGATGGAATAATATCCGAACTCCGGGCGGAGAAGCAACGCCCCGGCTTGACAATGCAGTAAGGAATGCATATATATTGAGGCCAACAGATTTGGATCAATAGAGGCGCGGAATTCAACAGTAGCGCCGGCGAGGGATCGGGAACCCGACGACCCTGCGCGAAAGGGAATTCCGCCGAAGGTTGAGGTCATCCTGAGGGCCGACGCTTGGTCGCCTGGGCTAAATCCCAGGGGCTGTCACCAGAAGGTGGAGCGCTATTGATCTCCTTCCCCGGTATTCCCACCCGGAAGTAGATCAGAGTTCTCTCCTTCACACCACTAGATCCACGAATTACTGCGTTGCGGAGGTGTGGTATGGAGACAATCGATGTAGCCGTTCTCGGTGCAACCGGCACCGTCGGGCAGAAGTTCATCACCCTGCTCGAGGGCCACCCGTATTTTCGCGTGCGAGAGCTCGTCGCCTCGGATCAGTCGGCAGGCAAGCCCTACGCGGAGGCCTGCAAATGGAAGCAGGACCG
>CAYOFA010000043.1:0-19771 GCA_964402885.1 uncultured Spirochaetaceae bacterium | reverse complement strand
ACGGGGTTGTTCCCGGTTACCTTCCGCTTTCCCGACGCTTCCGGCATCGGCATCGGTACCTTCCTGCTCGTCGAGCTTCCCATCCGGGAGGTGGAAGGTATCTTCGTGCCCCGCAACGCGGTGGACCGCCGATACGGGCGTGATTTCCTCTGGGTCGTGGACGAGGCCGAAGCTGCTCTTGCGCGCCGGGAGGTGACCCTCGGGGATGCGTTCGACGATGAGGTGCTCGTTGCCGACGGGCTTACTCCCGGCGAGCGCTATGTGGTCCGCCTCAGCGGTCGCGAACGCGAGGGGGCGCCGGTCCCGCCGGTCCGCCGGGACGGCGGCGGGGAAGACGGCGCGGACGACGGCGGGGAGTCCTGAGCGTGCTCGATTTCATCCTCCACCGCCGCAAAGTCTTCGTTCTCTTCGTCATCCTCGCGGTCGGCGTCGGACTCGTACTCGTAACGCAGCTGCCCGTGCAGCTCTACCCCCAGACCCAGCGCCCGCGGGTGTGGGTGCGGATCTCCCATACCGGCTATTCGGCGGTCGACTTCTCCCGGCAGTACGGCGAGGACGTGGAGTCGCGGCTTCTCACCATCGACGGCGTGGATACCATCGAAGCGGAGTATCGCAGCGACTCGAGTAGTTTCACTCTGACGTTCGACTGGCAGACAGACAGCGACGAGGCCAAAGCCAGTGTTGACTCCGCCATGAACTCCGTGCGCAGCCTGCTGCCGGCGGATATCCGCGACGACTACACCGTGCGCTTCTTTGCCGGGGAGAATGCCGGTTTTCTGCTTCTCGGTGTGCGCTCGCCGACGACCACGCCGGAGACTCTCCACGGTATCCTCAAGACGTCCCTCGAGGCCGAGCTGGCTCGGGTTGAGGATGCCGAGGAGGTGGAGATTCTCAACATCGAAGATCTCGAGGTCGATGTGACGCTACGGCCTGCGGTGATGCTCGACTACGGCATCACGATCGACCAGATCGACGCAGCCTTCCGGGGTGGCAATCTACCGCAGCCGGTCGGGACGCTGGAGGAGGGTGAGCGCGATTTCACCGTGCGCTATCGCCGGGGAGTCGACTCAATCTACGATGTCGGCGATATCGTCGTTGCGGAACGGGGCGACGTGGCGGTCACTCTCGCCGATGTCGCAGACATCTCCATCGCCTACACGCTGCCGCGGCAGGTTCTCGTCATCGACGGCCGTGCGGCGGTCCGCATCAACGCAACCCCCACCGACGGCGGCAACATCCGGGCGATGTCCGAGGAGATTCTCGGTATTCTCACCGACGCGCGCGACCGGGGCGTGCTTCCCGCTGATACCGTCCTCCAGCTCTACGTCGATCCGGCGGAGTACATCAACCGATCCATCCGCAACGTCGTTCGGGCGGCTGCGCTCGGTGCGGCGCTTGCAATGATCGTTGTGTTTCTCGCCCTCGGCGAGCTCAGGAACACGCTGCTCATCGGCATCTCGCTGCCGGTGACGCTCATTCTCTCCTTCATCCTCATGTATGCCTTCGGGGTAAGCCTGAACCTCATTTCTCTCGGCGGGATCGCGCTTGCAGTCGGCATGGTCATCGACTCATCCATCGTGGTGATGGAGAACATTCACCGCCACTACGAGGAGGAGCCCGAGGTGTACGATCAGCCGCATCTCAAGCGCCTCATCCTGCGATCGGTCGCGCAGGTGCGCGCGCCGGTGATCGCGTCGACCCTTACCACCATCCTGGTGTTTCTGCCGATTTCGTTCACCGCGCCGCTTGCCAACGCCATCCTCGGAGACCAGGCGAGCGCGGTGATCTTCGCCCTGGTGTTTGCTCTCTTCGTCGCCCTCACGCTGCTTCCCGTCGTTGCCCTCAATGTCTACCGACCGAAGCCGGCAGGAGGTGATTCGGGTCCGCGGGGGCTTGCCGCCCTTTCCGCACGTGCGATGTCGGCTGTTTCACGGCTCTACCAGCGCTCGCTGCGCGCGGTGCTCATCAAGCGCCGCAGGTCCGCAGCAGTGGTGATCGGTGCGTTTGCTATCCTCGCCGTCATGGTAATCGAGGTGCTGCCATCGATACCGAAAGAGATCATATCGCCCCCCTCGAGCGATCGCATCGTCATCTTCTTCCGAAGCAGCGAGATCAGCGATCGTGTGGAGATCGTCGAAGACGTTGTGCCTGAGATGGAGCGCCGCATCATGGAGACAACGGGTGCGGATGTCGAGCAGACCTATGCCCTCGTTTCCGGCCGGTTTAACATCATGTTCGTGAATCTTCGGAGCTCCGAGGTTGCCGAGGAGGTCATGGGCCGGCTCGAGCAGATCTTCGTCTCCGATAATGACTTCTACTACAACGTATCGATGTGGGACCCCGCGCAGCTTCCCCTGCCACGCACCAGTGATCTGCAGCTGAGCGTTCGCGGGCCGGATGAGACCGAAAGCGTTGTCATCCTCGAGCAGTTGCGGGACCTCGTAAACGAGACAGACCTCTACGGGCGCGTGTTCACCGATCCGCCCACCGGGCTCAGCGAGGAGCTCGCGATGACGGTGCGGAGCGAAGTCGTCGACGGATTCCCCGAGCTCACCGCGGATTCGCTCGTGGCCACCGTGCGTCGCATTCTGCGAGGCACGTCTTCGATCGAGTTCGAGGAGGGCCGGCAGCAGGTGCAGGTTTCCGCCGTCTATCCCGAGGAGATCATCGGCGGGCGGGAGGAGCTTGCAGACTTTCTGATCTGGACACGCAGCGGAACGGTGCCGCTCAAGCACTTCTTTGATTTCTCACAAGAGCAGGGCGTGGCCGGGATCGCGAGCGAGGACGGTGAGCGCATCTTCCGGCTCTATGCCCGGATGCCGAGCGGCAGTCCGGCTGCCGACCGTGTCCGCTTCGAGGACCGGATCCGCGACCGCATCGAGGCGGACCTCGAGCTCCCCGAAGGGTACTCCGTGGTCTTCGAGAACCCGCAGTCGGAGCTCGATGAGGCAATCCGCTCCCTCTTTCTCGCCCTCGGAGCCTCCGTGGTGCTCATCTACCTCGTCGTCGCCTTTCAGTTCAACTCGCTTCGGATTCCCTTCGTGATTCTCGTCACCGTGCCGCTCGGGTTCATCGGGGTGGTAGCCAGCCTGTACGTGTTCGACTCGACGCTGAGCCTCAACTCGCTTCTCGGCACGATTCTGCTTGCGGGTATCGTCGTGAACAACGCGATTCTGTTGATTGATTTCTACATCAGGATGGCCGACCACCATGAAAGCCGCGTGGATGCGCTCGTGCGGGCGGCGGGGCTGCGTTTCGCGCCCATCGTGATCACGATGCTCACCACCATCCTCGGCATGCTGCCGCTCGCGATCGGTCTCGGCGAGGGCTCGAATATCGTGCAACCGCTCGGCATCGCGGTCTCCGGCGGGCTGTTTGTCTCGACGCTGTTCACGCTCTACGTGGTGCCGTCGATCCTGCGCTTCATGCGGCGGCCGGCGGGCTGAAGCCTCAGCCTCTGACCTCGACGCTTCGCCCCGTGCGGGCACTCTCGTAGATGGCGAGGATGAGGTCGACCGCGCGGCGCGCCTCGTGCACGTCTACTTCCGACGGGCGGCCGGTTTGAACGGCATCGACGAAGTCCGCGAGCTGCCGCGCGTGCGCGGTCGTGTCTATGGCCATGGGGTCGGAGGCGCCGCCGCCGGAGCTCGTCGCAGCGGAATATGCGTGGCGGATCTCATCATCCTGGGGGCCTTCCTCTGCAAACTGCCAGGTGCGGAGGTCTTCCTCCTCGATGACTGCCGTGCCGGCGGTGCCGGATATCTCCACCCGCTTCAGGAGGCCTGGGTAGGTTGCCGTAGAGCCCTCGATGACGCCGAGGGCGCCGTTTTCGAACTCCAGGGTTGCAACCGCGGTATCCTCCACCTCGATTCGCTCGTGACCGAGGATCTTCGTTCTCGCGTGGACCCGGGCAACCGGTCCCATGAGCCATAACAGCAGGTCCACCGCGTGGATCCCCTGGTTCATGAGCGCGCCGCCGCCGTCGAGGGCGATCGTGCCCTTCCAGCCGCCGGAGTCGTAGTAGTCCTGGGTGCGGTAGAACTTTACGTAGGCGTCGCCCATGGTGAAGCGGCCGAAGCGTCCCTGCTCTACCGCGCGCTTTACCTCGCGGGCGTTGTCGTAGTAACGGGACTGGAATATGCCTGCAACGGCGATCCCTGCCGATTCGGCGATCTCCACGATGCGGTCACAGCGCTCGGCCGAAATCTCGATGGGTTTTTCCACGATGACGTGCTTGCCGGCCCGCGCGGCCGCTTCGATGAACTCGAGGTGGGCACCGGAGGGCGTGCAGACCGAAATTGCATTGAGGTCGGCGTCGGCGAGGAAGGCATCGAGGTCCACGTAGGGCTCGCTGCCGAACTCCTCGGCGAATGCGCCGGCGCGTCCCTCGTCCCGGCTGAGGACGGCAACCGCCGCGGCGTCCTCGAGCTCCGCCATCGCCGCCGCCTGATGGCGCGCGATACTGCCCGTTCCCACGATTCCGAAGCCGATGCTCATGGTATACCTCCGTCAGGCGAGTATGAGCTTGATGCCTCTCTCTCGTATGCCCTCGGCGAGCGGTTCGGGCAGTTCCCTCGTTGTGACGATGGTGTGAAACCTGGCGAGGTCGGCGACTTTGTAGAACGATGTTTTGTCGAACTTCGTGTGATCGGCGATCAAAATACACTCTCCGGCCATGTCGATAATTTTCTTTTTCACGCCGACCTCGAAGATCGAAAAATTCGACACGCCCTTCTCCAGATCGATCGCATCCGCGGACATGATTGTGCGGTCGATGCTGAAGTGATCAAGCATCTCAATTGCGAGTGTTTCTCCGATCGTGTAATAGCCGGGACGAATCAGACCTCCCAGGATAATCGACTCGATATTCTCGTACTTGGCGAGCTCGTCAGCGACTTTTACATCGGTAGTCACGACGCGCAGATGGCTTCGTCGATGCAACTGCATCGCGGCGTAGAGGCAGGTGGTGCCGGAGTCCAGCAGGAGCCGGTCACGATCCTGCAGCTCGTTCAGAAGACCTGTTGCGATGCGTCGCTTCAGTTCAGTGTTCAGGCTCTGTTTGAGCTCGAACATGTACTCGAGATCATCGGCGGCGTTCCGAAGGATTGCTCCTCCGTGAACACGGCCGACTTCTTTATGCATGGAAGTCAGGAAGTCGATGTCACGGCGTATGGTTGACTCGGACACATCCAGTGCCTTAGACAGGTACTTGGTGGAAGCATTGCCTTTTTGCTTCAGGAGTTCATAGAGTTGGTTGATTCGTTCAGCGTGTGTCAATCTTGAGCTCTGTGTCTTTTGTACCATGGTCTTTGATACAACGCAACGACCTGGTGATTAGAGTACGCGGCGGGTAGCCGCGTCAGGGAATATGTTCGAAAATGAGCACGATTCGTGCAAAATATGGTTGACGTGTGCGTGTTTGGCGCGCATTATGGGGCCCGAGGCTTCAGAGATCGAATACAGAGGGGGAGCGCAAGTGAAACGCCTGTGGACAGAGGAGCTTTTCGGAACGTCGAAGCCGATTGTTGCTATGTGTCATCTCGACGCCATGCCCGGGGATCCGGGCTTTGACCGCACAGCAGGGATGGAGCAGGTCGTAGCCAACGCGCGAGCCGACCTGTTGGCACTTCAGAACGGCGGCGTCGACGCGGTGCTGTTTTCCAACGAGTTCAGCCTGCCTTACAAAACGAAGGTTGACACCGTTACCGTGGCATCGATGGCGCGTGTCATTGGTGAGCTCAAGGCGGATATCCGGATTCCCTTTGGCGTCAATGTTCTGTGGGATGCCATCGCCTCGCTCGACCTGGCTGCCGCGGTCGGCGCCGGTTTCGTGCGCGAGATCTTCACTGGTGTATATGCCAGCGATTTTGGCTTATGGAACACCGACTGCGGAGAAACGGTTCGTCATCGCGACCACATTCATGCATCCGACGTGCGGATGCTCTTCAATATCGTACCCGAATCGGCGGTGTATCTTGCTGAACGGGAGGTGGTGAGTATCGCCAAGTCCACCGTCTTCAACGCGAGACCCGACGCCCTTTGCGTTTCCGGATTAACCGCCGGGACGGTAACCGACGAAGCGACTCTGAAAGCCGTCAAAGATACCGTTCCGGACACGGTTGTGTTTGCAAACACCGGGGTGAAACTCCAGAACCTTGAGAAGCAGCTCGCCGTCGCCGACGGAGCTGTCGTAGGAACCTGGTTCAAGCGTGACGCTGTCTTCGAAAATCACGTGGACGAAGCTCGAGTGAAGGAGTTTATGGACAGAGTACGACGCTTCCGCTCGTGATTACCGGCGGTAGTTGCGCCCGTTAGTTGCAGGGCAGTCGCTTAACTGTCTTGCAACTTAATGCGGCATTTTGTATATTGTTGCAATCGTGCAGAAAAAGAAGTAATGCAAGGTTAAGTATGCAAATTAAAGAGTATTTTACCAGCAAAACGAGCGCATATGGGTGTCTGCCTCGTTTGATCACGAGTTTTTGAATGAAAATGTAGCCATATGAATGATATCGGCGTTGGAATCGACATCGGAACCACGGCAGTGAAGCTCGTAGCGGCAAACACCAACGGCGATATCCTGTTCGAGGATTCAACTGAGCATCCATTGTTGTCTCCGCACAGCGGATTCGCGGAGGAGGACCCCATACTGTGGTGGTCAGGAACCGTGAAGCTGCTACGACGGCTGGCGGGGGCGATCGATCCGGGACGTGTTGCCGCGATCAGCTGTTCCGGTATGGTGCCGACTGTCATCCTGGTGGATGCTGACGGCCTACCGGTACGTCATTCGATACAACAGAACGATGCCAGGGCGACCCGCGAGATTGCCGCCTGGAAGCGTCGGATCGACACAGATTCGTACTTCCGCCGCACGGGCAATACCGTCAATCAGCAGGTAGTCTTCCCCAAGCTCGAGTGGCTTCAGACGCATGAGCCCGCGCATTTCTCCCGGACCGTCCTTGTCATGGGTTCGTATGATTACATCGGATATCGGCTTACCGGCGTCCCGTCAGTGGAGCGGAACTGGGCGCTCGAGAGTGGGATGTGGCGGCTGGACGAAGACACGTGGGACGCGCAGGTTCTCGAACTGCTGGGTATCCCCAAAGCATGGTTGCCCGATGTCCGTCGCAGTGGAGTGTTGCTTGGGGGCATCCGCAGCGATGTTGCTGCGGAGACCGGATTGCTGGAAGGTACACCGGTGGTCACCGGAATAGCCGACCATGTGGCGTCGGCCTTCGCCTCCGGCGTCGTTCACAGCGGCGACATGCTGCTGAAGCTTGGCGGGGCCGGAGACATTCTTGTCGCCGCCGACAGCGCCAAGTTTGATCCCCGTCTGTTCATTGACTACCACCCGCTGCCCGGGAAGTTCCTGCTCAACGGATGTATGGCAGCGAGTGGATCCGTAATCCGATGGTTGCTCGAAATCTTCGGCGACGCCGATCTGGATACGCTCACGAAACAGGCGGCAGAGCTTCCCCCCGGATCGGACGGCCTCATCGCGCTTCCATATTTTCTTGGAGAGAAAACGCCGATCTTCGACACAGATGCCCGCGGTGTATTCTTCGGCCTCACTCTCAGTCACGGTCGCGCGCATCTCTTTCGGGCAGTTCTGGAGGCCGTGGCCTTCGGATTCATGCACCATGTTGAGATTCTCAAAGACATCGGTATCACGCCGACGCAAGCATTCTTGTCAAACGGCGGCGCACGTAGTCCTCTGTGGAAGCAGATTGTGCTCGATGTTGTGGGTCTTCCCGGCACATATGTGCCGAATCATCCCGGCTCCTGTATTGGTGCTGCATTCCTTGCGATGGACGGTGTGGGTGCAGCACCGGAGTGGAAACCGCTCCATCGCTTTCTCGAGCGCGGCGAACGCATCGATTACTCACCCGATAACCATCAGCGCTACGCGCATTACTTCAAGGTCTACCGCGATTTGTATGAACGACTGAGAACACTCTTTCCCGACTTGAGGGAAGGACCGCACGAGGAGGATAGCGATGGGTAAGCTCGAGGGAAAGCACGCCTTCATTACGGGCTCCGCGGCCGGCATCGGCCGGGCGATCTCACTGAAGCTGGCAGAGGATGGAGCCACCCTCGTACTCGCCGATAAGGATCTGTCGGGGCTCGACGAAACGCTGGGCGAAGTACGCCGGCTTTCCCCGGAATCAGTAGCCCTCCGAATGGATGTTACGGACCAGGCGGAGGTTCACAAGGTAGTGACAGAGTCGGTTTCCCGGACCGGTAAGATAGATATCCTGGTCAACAACGCGGGTGTGTCCTCCATGGGCCGTTTTACCGAGCTTTCAGAGGCCGAATGGGATCTTAATTTCGATGTAAACGTGAAGGGAGTGTGGCGTGTAACGAGGGAGCTTGCGCCGTACATGATCAAAGCACGTGCCGGTCGGATCATAATGACAGCATCGATGGCGGCGAAGCTCGGGGCGCCTCTGCTATCGCACTACTCGGCGTCGAAGTTCGCTGTCGTCGGTTTTGTGCAGGCGGTTGCGAAGGAGCTTGCCGAATACGGAATCACTGTGAACGCCGTGTGTCCGGGCTTCGTCAAAACAGAAATGCAGGATCGCGAAATCTTATGGGAAGCCAGGCTCCGCAACATTTCCGACCCCGATACGGTTCGCCGGGAGTATGTCGATATGACGCCTCTCGGCCGCCTTTGCATGCCCGAGGACGTGGCGAATGTTGTCGCTTTTCTTGCCTCGGAAGAATCTGAGTTCATGACGGGGCAAGCTCTGAACGTCACCGGGGGTATCTGTGTCCACTGATCCGTTGGTGGTTGCCGATGGGATTCGGGCGGCGGCACTCTCCGGCGGTCGAATCATCCGCGAATCGTTCGGTTCCCAAGGCAGTGCCGGTGTAGAGGAAAAGACGTCCTTTTCTGATCTGGTGACAACGGTAGATCATCGGGTGAACGAGCACGTGGTCGAACTTCTCACAGCGCTTTTCCCGGATTTCGCGATTATCAGCGAAGAGTCGGCGGACGTACCGGGAAATGCGCAGGCCCTCTACGTTGATCCGATTGACGGCACGATGAACTTCATCCATGGCTTCAGAGAAATCGCTGTCAGCATAGGCTACTGGAACGACGGGCGCGCAGCAGCGGGTATCGTGTACAACCCGATCACGGATGAGCTCTTTTCGGCAGTTGCGGGTTACGGCGCCCAGAGGAACGGCGTACCGATCCATGCCTCGTCCGTGAAAGGCCTGGAGGAATCGCTCGTGGCCAGTGGTTGGCCCTATGACAAGGATCGCGTCGAGAACGCCGCAGCCGTAATGGGCCGCATGTGTCTGACCACGCGTGAAGTAAGAACGATCGGGAGCGCCGCACTGGCCGCCTGTTATGTCGGTGCCGGAGTTTTTGACGGATTCTGGGAATGGGGATTGGAACCGTGGGACCTTGCAGCGGGTATGCTGATTGCCCGCGAAGCCGGGGCGATAGCCACCGATGCAGACGGGTCCGAGTTCTCGCTTGCCCGCGCCAACATCGCGGTAGCCGGTCCACGCATACATGGAGCATTGGTTGACGTTGTCAACTCGCATACAGGGCCAGAATCCTCGCGTGGACAATATTGGATGGGTACGGATACGAGGAGGCATAAGACATGACGGCACATGAGAAAGTAGGGAAGCTGGTAGAGGAAGAGCGTGAGAGGATCATCGAGTATCTACGGGATCTGGTGCGGATCAAGAGCATCAACCCTGTGTTCATCGAGAGCGAGCCGGTGGAAGAGCGCCAGTGTCAGGAGTTTCTCGCCGAGGGACTGCGAGAGATAGGGTTCACCGACATCGATCTGTGGGAGCCGGATGCTGAAGAGCTGCGGCGCAAGTACCTAGGGAAGCCGGGCTACACCGCGAACCGCAAGTTTGAGAACCGGCCGAACCTGGTGGGGAGGCTTCCGGGAAGCGGTGGGGGACGCTCGATTTTTCTTACCGGCCACATTGACGTGGTTGGTGCAGACCCTGAGACCGAGGACTGGAAGCACGATCCGTTTGATCCGGTGATCGAGAACGGGATGATGTACGGGCGGGGCTCTGCGGATATGAAGGGCGGCGTCGCGGCGATGATGCAGGCGGTGCGGCTGATCCACAAGGCCGGCTACCGACTCAAAGGGGACGTGCTATTCGGGACGGTGGTGGATGAGGAGACCGGAAGCATGGGGATGCTCTCGGTGGTGGACCGCGGCTATAAGGCGGATGCGGGCATCATGACCGAGCCGACGAGCAATCAGCTGAGTCTGCTGTGTCGTGGCATCATATGGGGACGCATCGGGGTGCGCGGCAAGAGCGGGCACATCGAGGTGTTTCAGCCCAACGAGATGGAAGGCGGGGCGGCTGACGGCATTGAGAAGGGTATGCGGCTGCTGCGGGAGATCGAAGTGATGAACCGCGAGTGGGCCCGGCGCAGTGATAAGCGTCACCCGCTTCTGCCACGACCGAATGAGATCAACGTCTCGATGATCAAGGCGGGGCAGCACCCGAGCGCATATGCGGAGCAGTTCGAGGCCACGGTAGACATACAGTACCTGCCCACCGAGCGCGATGAGAACGGGCTCGGGGGAACGGTGAAGCGAGAGATTGAAGAGCGGCTCAACGCAGTGGCGGCGGCCGACCCGTGGATGAGACAGCACCCCATCGAGTATGACTGGTTCGTCGATGCAGACTGTGGTGAGGTGCCCCTGCAATCCGAAATTGCTCAGATGGGTCTCGATTCCATCGTGGCGCACGGATACAGCGGCAAACCCGGTGGATCGGAGTTCCATACCGACATGTCGCTTCTCACAAACAATGGTACGCCGACCATCAACATCGGGCCGGGAGATGCGATGATGGCTCATCAGACGAACGAGCAAATCCCGGTGGATGAGTACGTGGATGCGGTCAAGATCATCGCACGGGTCATCATGGACTGGTGCGGATATGAGTGAGCTTGGAGCCTGCCGAATAGAGCGACACCACGCGTAGCAGCCGAAGCGGGTGAGATTACGCCGGCGGTGCCGGCGATTCCGAAAACGAAGACGGAGGTAGATCGATGAACACTCGTCGCAGGTTAGCTATGTGGGCGATCGCACTGATGCTGGTCGTCACGACGGTTGCTTTTGCTGGCGGAGGTCAGGAAGAGCCACAGTCTACTGGAGGCTCTGACAGGGAGTTCGAAGGATACGAGCTCAACATTCTCATGGAAGCGGTCCCGGAGACCGACTACATTCTCGAGCTCTTGCCTGAGTTCGAGGCGGAGACCGGCATGACTGTGAACGTCGAAGTCGTCAATTTCAACGTCATGTACGACCGCCTGGTAACCCAGCTCATAGGTCCTGAAGGCAGCGGCAGTGACGACGTTATGCAGGTGTCTAATGAGTGGTCCTATGAGTTCGGCACTGCAGGATGGATCTCACCGTTGGACTCCTACCTTTCGGGCAGCGCCGTCGCCGAGACAGATTACGTGCCCGCAGTGTGGGAAGGGCTCAACAACGTGGACGAGTCCACGTACTACGTGCCCTTCTATCACTGGTCCATGGGCTGGATCTACCGCAGCGACCTCATGAACGATCCCGCATTGGCGGATGAGTACGAAGCTGAGTTTGGCCGACCGCTGGAGAAGCCGTCGAGCATAAGTGAATTGCTCGAATGGCAGGAGTTCATGACGCGAGATGTCGATGGCGACGGAGAGATGGAGTACGGCAACGTGCTGCAGGGTTCCTCTCCGCAGAACGTGCCGGAGTTCCTCCTGTACCTGTGGGGCAATGACTGTAACATAGAAGACATCGAGAGCAGTTGCGGGATCGAAGCGCTGGAAGCGTACAAACAGGCTTTCGCGAACGCACCGCCGGGAACTGCAGGTATGCAGTTCGACCAGGTCAACGAAGTCTTCATCCAGGGCAATTCCGCGAGTGCGATCGCATACCTCTGGCAGCAGGGCATCCTGGAGCAGCCGGGATCACAGGCCGAAGGCCGTACGCTTCTGACGACCTTTCCGGGGGAGGTGAGCTTCCTTGGCGCGTGGGGTTGGGCAATACCAAAGTCCGCTCCCAACCCGGATGCCGGATGGGCGTTCATCGAGTGGGTAGAGTCAGCCAGGATTGCACGCGCACGTGCAGAAAGGGGTGGTGAGCCCGCTCGCTTCGATATCCTGGAAGATGAGGAGCTAAGAGCCGCAAACCCGCAGTGGGAGACCCACTATGCGATTCTCACCAATGCACAGGACTATCCGCGGCCACTTCGAAGCGAGGCAGCGCTGGATGTGGTGGGGCGCACGCTGAGCCGTATGGTAGTGGATGAAATCTCACCGAATGAGGCGGCAGCCATAATTGCTGAAGACCTCAGGGAAAGATCATCACAGTAGAAACGAGGCCGGTTATACCGGGTGTGGCGAAGGCGTATACCGCCGCCGCCGCGCGCCGGTTTCCGGCATACCAGAAGCCGAGGAGAGATATGTCCACATACGGTAGTCGTCGAGCCCACTTAGCAAGTCACGTCGTTCTCATTGCCGCCTGCCTTGTGACCCTTCTACCCTTGTTCTGGGTTGCTCGTACATCGCTGGTAAGCAAAATCGCGGCGTACACGATCCCCCCCGACTGGACGGCGCCGCTGTCTCTCGAAAGTTACAGGACGGTGATCTTCGAGCGGCGTTTCGCCGGTTACTTCGCGAACTCCCTCATTATCTCGTTGGTAAGCGCCTCTCTTGCCGTGACCATTGGTGCCTTCGTTTCGTACGGACTGGTCCGAACAAGACGACGGACAGGGGGGCTCAAGCTGGCTATTCTGAGTGGACAGCTTTTCCCGCGCATCGTGCTCATTATCCCGCTGTACGTTCTCGTGCGCTCGCTCGGCGGACTCGATACCTACTGGGTGTTCGTCGTCGGCTATCTTGCCTTTCTTCTGCCCGCCGCAGTAGCGGTGCTTCTTCCTTACCTGGATTCGGTTCCGGTTGAGCTCGAGGAGGCAGCTATGATCGACGGAGCAAGCAGGCCGACCGTGCTACGCCGTATCGTGTTGCCACTGGCAATGCCCGGGGTGTCGGCGGGTTGGATGTTTGCATTCGTGCTCGGATGGAACGAGTTTCTGTTTCCGCTGTTCCTTGGAGGGCGTACCACGCGCACGCTCACAGTGGGCATCAGCGCTTTTGTCACGCAGCGTGGAGTTGACATCGGGCCGACCGCCGCTGCGACCATGATCGCGGTCCTGCCGGCCCTGGCAATTGGTCTCCTGGCACGACGCTCGCTCGTCGAGGGCATTACATCCGGAGGCGTCCGTGGCTAACACCGCTCGCGCCCCTGGTGGGGTACAATCGCTGCGGCTGTGGCGATACGTCGCTCCCGGCCTCGCAGCCAGCGGCGTCGTCCTGGGCATTCCGATGGTATTTTCGCTCTGGGTCGCCACGCATCGCTATCTACTCCGGGAAGGAGCCATTGGAGAGTTCACCGGCGTGGGAAACTTCGTTGCCGCCTTCGCCGATGAGCGCTTCGTGAATGCCGTTGCCAATTCTGGGAAGCTGGCCTTGGCGGCAACGACGGTTCCGGTCCTCATCGCTTTGGTGCTGGGAACGGCGCTCGTGACACCGAGGCTCCGATTCCGGAATACCTATCTTGCCATTCTCATGATCCCTCTTTTCATGCCCATGGTGGGAAGCGGCCTCGTCTGGCTTCTGATCCTTCATCCGCAACAGGGAATCTTCAACTACCTCGTAGGACTCATCGGAGTGGAGCCGTTTCCCTGGCTGCAGGCGCGGGGAACAGCATTGTGGACGGTTGCCGCCATCGATTCGTGGCAACAGACGTCCCTCGTGACGCTCCTTATCTTCGCCGGACTCCTGAGCGTCCCGTCGGACTCGGTTCAAGCAGCGCGCATAGATGGTGCCGGCGCGTGGCAAGTGTACCGCTACATCACGCTGCCGCTGCTCCGCCCGACCATCATCACCGCCGCTATGATTCGTCTGATCATGTCGGTTTTGACGTACGACCTTGTGTATGTCCTCACGCAAGGAGGGCCTGGTATATCCAGCGAAGTACTGCCGTTCTATATCGGCCGGATTGCATTCAGACACCTGGACCTCGGGTATGCAAGCGCGCTGTCGTGGATTCTCTTGTTCCTCATTGCGTGTGTTGTGTCCGTTGCAATCCTCGCATCGAAACGAGCTGATTAGAAGACGGGACTCGTGAACGAAACAGACGACTGAGCAGGGGAGTGTATCACTGCTTCGAAACACGCGGCGGCGGCGATGCCGTCGCAAGAAGATCATGCCGCAAGGCAAGGAGGAAAGACATGACACGGATGCGAATCTTGCTCACCATCGTGGGCATCGCGGCGGTCATTGTGACTCCGCTGTTCGCGGGCGGGCAGTCGGAGTCGGAACCAACGACGGAGAGTGATCGGCCCTTTGAGGGCTACGAGCTCAACATCACCATGGAGGCAGTCCCCGAGACTGATTACATCGAGACGCTCATTCCTCAGTTTGAAGAGGAAACCGGGATGACCGTCAACATCAACGTAGTCAATTTCAATGTGATGTATGAGACATTGGTCACCCAGTTGAGCGGTCCAGAGGGTAGCGGTACCGACGACCTGATCCAGGTGACGAACGCCTGGTCGGATCAGTTCCCACGCGCTGAATGGATGTTGCCACTGGATGATTACATCGACTCATCGGACTTCGTTAGCGATCCGTACGTGGACGCAATATGGGACGGACTCAACACCGTCAGCGGCGGAACCTATTTTGTTCCCTTCTATCATTGGTCGCTCGGCTGGATGTACCGCACCGACCTGATGAACGACGACGACCTTGCGGCGGCCTACGAGGACGAGTATGGCCGAGAGCTGCGCGTGCCCGAATCGGTCGAAGAGCTCTTGGACTTCCAGGAGTTCATGAACCGGGAAATCGACGGCCGGCAGATGTACGGAACGGTGCTGCAGGGATCATCGCCGCAGAACATCCCGGAATTTCTCCCGTACTTCTTCAGCCACGGAGCCGAGCTCTATGAGAACGGTGAAGTAGTAGTGGACAACGCGCGCGGCGTAGAGGCAATTCAGCTCTACGTAGATGCGTTCGGCAATGCCCCGGAAGGAGCGCAGGGAATGCAGTTCGACCAGACGCAGGCTGTCATGGCGCAGGGTAACGCTGCAAGTATGGTGGGATACCTGTGGATGAAAGGCGTGATCGAAGGGGCGGAAGGCTCGGTCGTAACCGGTAGAATCGGGATGACGAATATGCCAGGCGGCACCGGGTTCCTGGGCGCCTGGGGATGGGGAATCCCAAGGTCGTCACCCAACCCAGACGCAGCATGGGCGTTCATCAACTGGGTAGAGTCCTACGAGATCGCCCGGGAGCGCGCGGTGCTCGGTGGAGAGCCGACGCGGCTCGACATCTACGAGGACGAGGAGCTTCTGGCGGAGAATCCCGACTGGCCGACGCACCTCGAGATCCTGCAGAACGCGAGAACCTGGCCGGTCGGACTTCGCACCGAAGAGGGGCAGGATATCATCGGTACAACGCTGCTGCGGGCGGTCGTGGGCGAGATAACGGCTGAGCGTGCTGCAGAGCTCATCGCGGAAGATCTGCGCACGCGCGTCACGGAAATTCCAGATTGATGGAGTTGTAAACCCTTATGAAACGAACCGTTACCGTTGCACATACGGTTTCCGGTCGGCCGGTCGAGTGTTCGCTCGACCGGCTGGCCGTGATTGTTGTGGACATGCAGCGAGACTTTCTCGACACGGATGCGTTTTATGTCCGGACGATGGACGAGAAGCAGGGTGGGTGCATTCGGGCCTGCGTACCGAATGTGGTTCGACTTACGGGCGCGAGCCGTGCCGCCGGCGTACAGGTGGTGCTTACGCGTGAAGGGCACAACCCGGACCTGAGTGATCTCGATGCGTCAAAACGATTCAGATACGACGAGGCAGGCACGGGTATCGGCGGCGACACTGATCTGGGCCGTCTCCTGATCAAAGGCGAGCCGGGCCACGCCTTCATCGAAGAAATCGCCGCGCATGAAAGCGACATCGTCATCGACAAGGCCGGCCAAGACGCCTTTCTCGGCACCTCTTTGGAAGACGATCTCGCTGCACGCGGCATCACTCACGTGGCTATCTGCGGCGTTACGGCGGGCACCTGCGTCCAGTCCACGCTGCGCGGAGCGTCAGACCGTGGACTCTATGCGGTGATGGTCGCAGATGCGGTGGGTGCATTTCGAGAGGAGGACCGCAGGCGGGCAGTCGATATGGTGGATTCCGAGAACGGCGCGGTGGGTTTTTTGACCTCCACCGAAGCATACTGCGAGGCGATCCGATGAGCACGAAACCGACCGGCCCGGGCTTGCCCTATACGGGGATACAGACCTTCCTCGGCTGGCCGTACGACCCGATGGCCGCGAATCTCAGTCCAGGGACGGTTGCGGCAATCGGTGTTCCGTATGACGAGGGTACGCCCTACGCGCCGGGCGCACGGTTCGCGCCCTCGGAGATACGCAAGATGTCCATGCGTTTGCGTTTCGCGACCGAAGACGGCCTGACGTTTGTTGATGCACCTCAGCGTCGTCGCGTGAAGATTGCAGCCGCTGGATCCGATCTCGGAGATGTCGTCATACATCCCCTCGATCAGCAGGCTACGTTTCGAAGTATCGAAGCGCGCGTTGAAGAGGTTGCCGCCGCTGGTGCAATACCCGTCGTTCTCGGAGGAGACAACGCTATTACCTACCCGGCCGTGAAAGGGCTGGGGCAACCGGTCACGCTCGTGCAATTCGACGCGCATCTCGATTACGGGAGCGGATACTTCACCCAGCGTCACGGTAACTCTACGCCCATGCGCCAACTTGTGACCGATGGACATGCCCATCGGATCATTCATTGCGGTATCCGCGGCCTCGACAACGCGCTCGAGGATTTCGAAGTTACCGAGGCCGCCGGCAACACCGTGATTAGCTCGGACGATGTTCGCTGCGGTCGTGCGGAGTCGTTACTCGCTACGCTCGACTTGCAGGGAGCTGTGTACGTTAGCCTGGACGTCGACGTGCTTGATCCGTCCGTTGCACCAGGTACCGGATATCACGAGCCGGGAGGCATTACACTCCCCATGCTCGAGCCTCTATTCCAGGCGATCGCGCGGCAGACCACGCTGCTCGGATGCGAGGTGGTGGAAGTGTCTCCTGGCTTCGATGTAAACTCCGTCACGAGTTTGACCGCGGCACAGGCCATTGTCAGTCTGCTGATGGCATATGCCTCTGGTCCACTCGCAGGAGGAGGGACCGGGTGATGCGGACCCTTCAGCCACGGAAAGTCCTTGCTCACGCCTTTCTCATCATTGCCTGCCTTACAGTGCTCTTGCCGCTGGGCTGGGTGATCCGCACGTCGTTTGTGTCCCAAGTACAGGCGTATCGCATACCGCCTGATCTCCTCGCGCGCCCGAGCGTAGAGAACTACGTGACCGTGTTCAGCGAGCGCGATTTTGCCAGGCACTTGCTCACTACCATTCTCGTGTGCGGTTCTGCGGCGACCTTGGCTGTAATGCTTGGTGCCTTCGGTGCTTACGGTATAGCACGACGCAGAGGCGGTGGCGCGGGTCTCACATTGGTGATGCTCAGCGGACAGCTCTTTCCGCGAATTGCGCTAGTGCTACCGCTGTACATCCTGGTCAGGAACGTCGGAGGGTACGACACGGTCTGGGTGTTCATCCTTACCTACCTCAGCTTCATGGTGCCTGCCACTGTCGTTATCCTCGTACCATACCTCAATCAGGTTCCTCTGGAACTGGAGGATGCCGCCCTGGTGGACGGGGCCGGTCGACTGACGATTCTTGCCCGGGTCGTGTTGCCGTTGGCCTTGCCTGGAGTGGCCGCCGCCTGGGTGTTTGCCTTGATGCTTGGCTGGAACGAGCTTCTCTTTCCGCTGTTTCTCGGCGGGCGGTCGACACGTCTGCTCACCGTCGCGGTCGGGTCATTCGTGACACAGCGGGGAGTCGCCATTGGTCCCGTGGCTGCAGCCAGCATGCTCTGTATCGTCCCGGTCATATTCGTAGTCGCGCTGCTGCGCCGTGCGCTCGTAGGGGGTCTCACATCAGGTGCTATTCGATAATTGGCCCGAGAGATATCAATCGGGCGGCCAAAGGGGTGTGACATGAGCGGTACGGCCGTGCAACGACATCTTTGGCTTCACGTTCTTCCCGGACTTGCTGTCGTGGGCCTCGTGCTCGGCTTTCCCATTGCCTACAGCGTGTGGATGGTCACGCATTCGCTGCAGCTCGCCTCACCCACGGCACCGGAGTTCGTCGGATTCGGCAATCTCCTTCACGTATTCGCGGATGAGCGCCTCGGTAACGCCGTTATCAATTCGCTGAGGATGACCATTGTTTCGACGATCCTCCCGGTGTTTCTCGGAACTGTTACGGCGTTCGCTCTCAATGCACTCTCGGGCCGCGCACGAAGCGTCTATCTGACCGTGCTTCTCATCCCGGTGTTTATCCCCTTCGTTGCGGGCGGTCTGCTTTGGCTGCTTCTGCTTCACCCACAGCAGGGCATTGTATCCTATGTGTTGGAAAGGATCGGGTTTGGTGCGCAGTCATGGTTAGGGAACCCCAAGACCGCGTGGCTCGTAATAGTAGGAGTGGATACGTGGCATCAGACGACACTGGTCACGGTGTTGGTCCTCGGCGGCTTGATTTCGATTCCCCGGCACCTCTTTGAGGCAGCTCGCATCGACGGCGCAAACGCACGTCAGCAGCTCCAACGGATCACGTTACCGCTCCTGCGCGGTCCCATAGCCGCGGCCGCGGCCGTTCGGTTCGTCATTGCGCTCATGACCTATGACCTCGTGTACATCCTGACACAAGGAGGCCCCGGCAGAACGACGGAGACGGTTCCCTTCTACATAGGGCGTGTTGCGTTTCGACATCTTGACTTCGGCTATGCCAGTGCACTGTCGTGGTGGTTGCTTGCCGTAACGGTGATAGGTGTCGGCATGATCCTGATTTTTGGCAGGGGGCGCTCGGGGACATAGAAGGACACCAGGACGTGCATCAGTGGCAACAAACAAGACCGTCGTACTTAGGATCCCGAAAGGTTCCCTCGGGATCGCTACGGACCGGTCCCGGTCGATAGACCGTAGCCTCGAGAGGGTCGCTTTGGGCCGGAGGACAGCGCGCTTGTTATCCATCGACACGGAGATCGATTTCTGTGGGCCCGGGGGCAGGGTAGATCAACTGGGCGAAGACTACAGCAACACCAACACAACTATGTAACCGATCCGTCGGGTTCTCGAGCGCATGCGCCGGCTGGACTTTCCTATCATCTTCACTTGAGAGGGCCATAGGCCGGATCTCTCCGACTTGCCGGCGAACAAGCAGTGGCGCACCCGGGTACACCGCCTGGGTACCGGAGACACAGACGGGTGTGGGCGGGTACTCTTGTGCGAGGATCCCGGCTGGGGAATCGTTTCCGAGCTCACACCGCGTGGCGATGAGGTCATGCTCGACAAGCCCGACAAGAGTACGTTCTTGTACAACGAACTCGAGAACGTTCTGCGGGAGCGCGGCATCCACAAACGGGAACGTCTCATGAGGGTACCAGGACAGCCGACAAACTCCTCCTGCGTTTGCGGTCTCGAGAGTTTCGAATAGCATTCTCGGTTCACCTGGAATACGATGCAGGGTCCGGCGCCCTCGTGTTCCACGCGAAACGGCGTCGCACTCGGGGCATTTCTGTGTTGCAACCGGCTCCCCAGGACCACGTAGGTTTGTCACACGGACTTAGCGCGTTCTATCGGACGGAGC
>CAYOFA010000042.1:17382-19773 GCA_964402885.1 uncultured Spirochaetaceae bacterium | reverse complement strand
CTTCCACCGCGTCGAGACCGATCCGCCGCTCCCAGAAGGCAAAGGACTCGTTGACGGAAAGAGTCGCACTGGCAAACACGACCGTCTTGTAGGGCTCATAGACCGCTTCCTGCATCACGTCGGTCACGTCGACGGGAGTTGATACGAAGCGCGCCAGCGTCTGCCCGCCCTGCAGGACCCGCTTTTCGACCCAGTAGACCCGCTCGGGGCGCGTCTCGGGGGTGCGAATCCCTTCACACAGGGCGGAGATATCCTGGAGTCGCCGTAAGGAGAGCCGTACATCGTAGACGATGGGATCCTCCTGGGCCTCCTCGGACAGATTCTTCACCGCAGTCTGCACCTTTTCGACGAGTGCAAGCAGGCGATCCTGAAGCTCACGAAGCGCGTCACGTGCCTGATCGGAGAGCGCATCAGGTGGCTCGTCGCGAACCCAGAGTGTGGTGGCACGCCCGAAGAGCCCGGCCGCCGTCACCTCGTTTACAACCTCCGCCTGTTCGCGCACGGCCGTCACCAGGGCCGTGGCCTCCGCCAGGGCCTCCGTTTCGCAGCCGAGAGACTCGAGCCGCAGCAGCAGTCCGAGGCGCCGGCCGCGGCGCTCGCGCAGGAGCCGGTTGAGGTACTTCACCACCGACAGACGGGAGAATGACTCCGAGAAGTAGGAGGTGGCGCTGTCCTCGAGGGTGTGCGCCTCGTCGAAGACAAGACGATGGAACGGCGGCAGGATGGCTGTATTGTGGAATCCCAGACCGCGAAGCCGCAGGGCGAGGTCTGAGAACAGCAGGTGATGATTGACGACGAGCACCCGCGCCCGTGCCGCCTCCCGCCGCGCCTTCATCACGAAGCAGCCCTCGCGGTTTCGGCATCGCAGCCCCGAGCAGGAGTCGGGGTCGGAGTTGACCCTGGACCACAACTCGCCCGAGGGATAGAAGGGAAGATCGGTACGGCTGCCGGTGGCGGTGCTCTGCGCCCAGTCGCGAATGGCGGTGAGCTCACTCGATGGCTCGGAGAAGAGCGTCGAATCCTCCTCGATCGCCTCGTCGAGGCGGTTGAGGCACAGATAGTTTCCCCGCCCCTTCACGAGCACTGCCTCGAGATCGGTGCCGAGGAGCTTCTGAACCAGCGGCGTATCCTTTTCCATGATCTGCTGCTGGAGGTTGATGGTTGCCGTCGATATCACGACCCGTTCGTCGTTTCGCTCGGCCCATGCGAAAGCCGGAATCAGATATGCCAGCGACTTCCCTACGCCGGTGCCCGCCTCTGTGACGCAGAGGCGGTCCTCGTTGAAGGCATCCGCCACGCGCTCGAGCATGTCGATCTGTGAGGGCCGCGGTTCGAAGTCCGTATGCAGGCGCGAGAGCCCTCCTCCGTCGTCGAGAAGCGCCGCAAGCTCCTCACCATCAATGGGCTGCGTTTCCACGCCGAGGAAGGGCTCGACGATGACGTAGACCTCGTGCACCGCGTTGTCGACGATGAAGCTGCCGATCCCCTGTGCGGATAGATTCGCCGCGACGTCGAGGTCCGCCCGACTCGGCTGCAGGCGCCCGCCCGGATGGTTGTGAACCACGACGTGTCCCTGCTGCATGTGCAGATCCGGGGCCGGAACGCTGTCGAGGTTTCCGCGCGCGCGAACGTCTATACCCGTGATGCGGGCATCCTCATCCACGGTGCACACGAAGAGGACCTCGTTCCCTCCCGTGTCGGCGATGGCTTCTTTCATGGATTCGATCACGTGCGGATCGATACGCTCGGACGCCTTCATATGCAGCTTCTTGCCGGATCATAGTGGGCGCCGGCCACGAATGCAACCGGCGGCGGCAGCCGGCCGAAGCGGCGGCTTGACAGCAGGGCCGGCCGCCCGTAGAGTTCGCGTCGACGTGCCACAGTCTGCCACGTCGCCCGGAGGTCCGCGTGGATATTCTCGACAGACTCAGCCTGCTTCTCCGCTCGGCGCTCGACGAGCCTGCAGATTCCGCCCGTCGCGCCCGCACTTCGCACGAAGGGGCCGATGAGGACTGGCGGGACGCGTGGAACGAGCTCGACGAATACATGCGCCGCGCCACCGATCCTGCAGCCGGCGGCCCCTCATCGCAGGGGGCCGCGTCGAACGGCCGGGAGACCGCCGACCGGGGACAGAAAGCCGCCGGTGGCGCCCCGTCCGCAATGCCTGCCGCCCTCCGCCGGGACTTCGAGAACCTCGAGCTCGCCCCCGGCACTCCCCTCGATGAGGTGCGACGCCGGTTCAGGCGAGAGCTCGCCCGCTATCATCCGGACCGCTTCGCCGGCGACCCCGAGAAGTTCGCAACCGCGACGGCGGTCACCCGCGAATTGATTCAAAGCTATCGACGAATCCGGGACTATTACGGCTCGCGCCGGGGATAACCCGGGGGCCGC
>CAYOFA010000042.1:0-17282 GCA_964402885.1 uncultured Spirochaetaceae bacterium | reverse complement strand
TCGAGATGATAGTCGGCAATCTTGCGGTGGAGGGTCTTGCGCCCGATACCCAGTACTTCGGCGGTACGGCTCTTGTTACCGTTATGAGCGTTGAGGGTGCTTCGGATGATCTCCCGCTCGGCCTCCGCCAGCGTTGACCCCACCGAGATGCGGATGTCGTTGCTCTCCGAGTCCTGCGCGATCGACGGCGGCAGATCATCCGGCGTGATCACGGTTCCCTTGCACATCACCACGGCGCTCTCTATCGAGTTCCTCAGCTCGCGCACATTGCCCGGCCACGAGTAGTTGTACATGAGGGCCCGTGCTTTATGATCGATGGCCTCCACGGGCTTGTTGTTCTCCTGCGCGAACTCCTTGATGAAGGCGGAGACCAAAAGCGGGATGTCCTCCTTGCGCTCGCGGAGGGGCGGGATGTCGATGTTCACGACGTTGAGTCGATAGAAGAGGTCCTCGCGGAAAGTCCCCTTCTCGATCTCGGCCTTGAGATCCTTGTTGGTGGCGGAGATGATGCGGGTGTCCACCTCGAGGGTTTCCTCGCCTCCCACGCGCTCGAACTTCTTGTCCTGGAGCACGCGCAGGATCTTTATCTGTACGCTCTGGCTGATCTCGCCGATTTCGTCGAGGAAGATGCTTCCCATGTGAGAGAGCTCGAAGCGACCGCGCTTTCGGGCCACCGCACCGGTGAACGCTCCCTTTTCGTGGCCGAAGAGCTCGCTCTCGAGCAGGGTCTCGGAGAGGGCGGCACAGTGCACCTTGATGAAGGGCTTATCTCTGCGGTCGGAGAGGTTGTGCAGCGCATCGGCAACGAGCTCCTTGCCTACTCCGCTCTCGCCGGTAATGAGCACTGAAGCCTTGGTCGGCGCGACCTGCCGCACGACATCGAAGATGCGGTGCATGGCGCTGGACTTCCCGATGATGTTCGTGAAGCGGCGCTGCTTGTCGAGCTCCTCCTGCATCTGGCGGTGCTGCATGACGAGCTCTCGGCTCGACAGCGCCCGTCTTACCAGAAGCGAGAGCCGGTCGAGGTTCACCGGCTTCGTGAGGAAATCATATGCACCGTCACGCATGGCCTGCACGGCGGTTTCAATCGTCCCGTGACCGGTCAGAATGATGACGGGTATGGTGGGCCATTGATCGACGACACGTCGCAGGAGCTCCTCCCCGGAGAGGCGCGGCATGCGGAGGTCTGCAATCACCAGGTCGACTTCCTCCTCGTGGATGATGTCCAGCGCCTCCTGCCCGTCCTCGGCCAGGAAGATGTCGTGCCCGTCCATCTCGAGGGCTTTCCCGAGACCCTGTCGGATGTTCTTCTCGTCGTCGACGATCAGTACGTTGAACTTCATTCGGTGTTTTCTCCACTCCATTCGAGCAGGTGTTGCTCACGCTGCGGTACCGGAAACGTCAGAATGAAGCGAGTGCCCTCCCCCTCCTCCGAGCGCACACTGATCTCCCCCATGTGTTCCTTCACGACCTTGTACACGAGGGTCAGGCCGATGCCGGAACCGAAATCCCGCGTGGTGAAGTACGGCTCGAAGATCTTCTCCCGAACGTCCTCGGACATCCCCTCTCCGGTATCCTCGACGATCAGCTCCACGTTGTCCCCGCGGCAGCGCGTCTTCACGCGGAGCGTGCCGCCGTTCGGCATGGCGGCCAGGGCGTTCTTGACGATGTTCATCAGTGCCTGCTTGAAGTACTTGTCGTCGAGCTGCACCTTCGGCAGATCCTGCTGCAGGTCGGCCTCGAGCTCGATATCGTTCTCTTCGAGCTCATAGCGGACGAACTCCAGAAGATCTCCCAGCACGGTGTTCATATCTTCGTCCTCGAGCTCCACGTTCATGGGGCGAACGGCGAAGAGGAAGTCCACCACGATCTTGTTGAGGCGGTTCACCTCCTCGTTGACGACATCGATGTAGCCCTGAATGCGTTCCTTCTCATCGTCGGCGAGCGCGGCGAGCTCTTTCTGCATGAGTTGAATATGGATGCCGATGGAACCGAGAGGATTCTTGATTTCGTGTGCTACGCCGGCCGCGAGCGTGGTCAGAGAAGCGAGGCTCTCCGCCCGCCGCAATCGCGCCTCCCTGCTCTTGCGTTCGGTCACGTCCTCCACGCGCAGAATGTTTCCGGTGACGTGCCCGCTTCGTACCAGCGGGAAGAGGCTCAGCAGTAGAGTCCGCTCTCCGCCCGAGTGATCGAGGGTGAACTCGACGTCCCACACGGAGTCTTCAGCCTCGAGCGCGTGCTCGACAAAGGCGGCGATCTCCTCGTCACGGATGATCTCCCACATCTTATGCTCGGCGAGGTCTCCCGGCATGAGCGGCAGGAGGCGCTCGGCGGCTTTGTTCACCATGACGAGGTTGTGTTCGTTATCGGAGACGACGACGGCGTCATTCATCGAGTCGAGCACGATCTGCATCTGTTCGTGCTCGGAGGCGAGATCGTGGATGAGTGTCCGGATCTGTGTGCTGTCGAGCTTGTCGAGCTTGTTCAGCGCACGCTCAATGAACCCCCGCATCGACCTGCCTCATAGAGAAGTACAGACTCTCGCAGACCGTCGATGGATTCATATTCAGTGACTCCACCCGAAATGCCGCCTCCGCCACGAGGTCACGCCACCGCGCGATTGTCTCCATTCCCACCAGCGGCCGTGCGGCACCGGCGACATCATTGGCGAGCAATCGGTGAAGCAGTGTGGTGAGCTCTTCGAAGAAGTAGCGGAATGCGTGCACGTCTGCCATCTCCTGCAGCGCCTGTTGCACATGAGCAACGCTGTCGGCGCCGTCGGCGGTACGGGAGGAAACAACGGCCTCGATGAACGCTTCAGCGAGGGATGTTATCGGCTCCGACCCCGAGAATCCGTTGGTCAGAAAGTACTCACGGAGGGACCCACATTCAAGCTCGCTCTCTCGAAATACCCGGCGTACCACCTCGCACTGCTCGTCGGTGCTGCGGGACGGAAACTCGTACTGGCGCACCCTCGATAGAATGGTCGGCATCACCGCCGAGCGCTGGGTGGCCAGCAACACGAAGGTGACCTCGGGCGGCGGCTCCTCCAGGGTCTTGAGCAGGGCATTCCGCGTGCCGCTGTTGAGGCGGTCTGCGGCGTCAACGATGACCACCTTGCGCGGCCCCGACATATGGGCCCAGAAGGAGACGTTCCGCACCGCCTGAATGGGCACGGGATCCTGAGGCAGCGCCGACGCGAGCTTTTTCGACCGCGACAGCAGACGCTCGGTGAGCTTCTCGAGCTCGGCCCCTTCGGGAAGCGGGAACCGGGGATCGAGGTCCTCGATCATCTCGGCCACCTCCCGGACGGCGGTCGATACCGACGAGACGCGGTTCTCCTGCCCCTGCCACAGGATCTCATCGAAGCGGCGCAGCAGCTTCCGCACGGCGCGCAGGAAGAGAAAGCGCGTGCCCTTCGAGGGATGCGCCTTGAGCGCCTCCGCACATACGGTGATTTCCTGGAGGAAGTAGTGCGTTCCGAGAAGGAGCGTATAGGGATGCACGAGCAACCGGTGCCGGCGGCAGGAGTGACAGTCGCAGGTCCACTCCGCGGTCCCCCTCTCGCAGGTCACCGCGCGGGCGAGCTCGAGCGCAACCGTGGTCTTCCCGGTGTACTGCGGACCGTGGAACAGGAGCGCCGCCGGAAGCCGGTTCCCGGTGATTTCGGCGCGCAGACGGGCCACCGGTCCCTGGTGTCCGATGATATTCTCAAACATCGACGGTCCTCCGGTTCAGAAACTCCGACACGTGAGGCAGCAGCGGTACGAGGAGTTGGCCGAACACACTCCCCTCGAGCACCCGATCGGGGGGAAAGAAGGGCTGTATCTGTATAATCAGGATCATCACGAAGGTGAGAAGCAACCCCTCGATCACGCCGAGGAAAAGTCCCAGCGCGTGGTCCAGGTTCTCGAGGTGAATGTGCTCTATGAGTCGATGCAGCGCGTTCTCGAAGATCTTCACCAGAATATAGACCAGCAGAAAGATGGCGAGGAAGGCCGCCACCTGACTCCAGGCCGATTCACCGAGCCACCGGTTCAGGTACGCGCCGACGATCCCGGAAAACAGAACCGCCGCGGTGATACCGAGGATGAGACTCGCCATCGAGAGGAGCTCCGTCACGAACCCCCGAATGGCACCGCGAAGCGTGGTGAATACGAGAATCAGGGCGAATACGATGTCGACCGCTACGAAGTCCACCCGCGCCCCTCCACAACATCATCTATCATGCCTGCGATTCTATCCGCTGCACCCGCTGCGTCAAACCCCGCCGCCGCAGCGCCCATCCGCCGGCGAGCGGCGTCGTCGTCGAGCAGTCGGCGGATCTCGTCCCGCAACCGTTCGGGCGTCGCATCTTCGTCGGCGAGTACAACGGCGGCGCCGCGCTCGGCAAAGATACGCGCGTTTCGCAGCTGGTCGCCGCGCGATCCGGAGCGGGGCAGCGGGATCAGCACGGCCGGCTTCCCCGCGAGCGAGAGCTCCCAGAGCGTCCCCGCGCCGGCGCGGCATACCACGAGATCGGCTGCAGCGAGGAGATCGGCGTATTCGGGCCCGATGAAGCCGGCAGAGGCGTACCCCGCACCGTCGGGCCGCGGCGCCGGATGCTCGCCTCGTTGGTGCACCACCGCGCAGTAGCCCAGGAGGTCGTCGAGCACCTCGGCGAGAAGCCGGTTGATCTGTGCGGAGCCGAGGCTGCCGCCCACCACGAACACCAGCGGCCGATCCGCCGGGAGGTCGAAGGCGCGGCGGGCGGCCTCGGGGCGGCCGGACTGCAGGTCGCCGCGCACGGGATTCCCGACGGTTATGCAGCGGGGACGGAGGCCGGCCGGAAAATAGTCGGCGGTGGAGTCATAGGAGAGAAGCACCCGCTCGACGAGCCGGGCGTTGAGCTTCGTGGCGAGCCCGGGGTCGGAATCGGACTCGTGTGTCGCCGCCGGGATGCCGAGCACACGCGCCGCGGCGACGACCGGGACGGTGACGTAGCCACCTTTGGAGAAGACGAAGGCGGGCTTGAGCGCGTGCAGCCGGAGCAGTGCCGCGACGAAACCCGCGCCCACCTTCGCGAGGTCGATGAGATTCCTGAATGAGAAGTAGCGGCGGAGCTTTCCGGCCGGAATGCCGTAGAACCGAATACCACGGTCCGCGACGAGACGGCGCTCCATACCCGAGGTGGAGCCGATCCACACGACCTCGTAGTCCCCGCGTCCGCGAAGCGCGTCGGCGACCGCAAGTCCGGGAAAGACGTGGCCGGCGGTTCCTCCTCCGGTAAAAACGACTGGCTTATGCATGCTGCCCTTGAATTGCGGAGTATTCTGAGGTAGAAGACAGTACCATGAGATTCATCCCGAATTCAATCTTCGGCCGACCCGCGGCCGCAGCTCTTATAATGTTACTGCTTGCACCCGTGGCCATGTCGGCTCAGTCGCCCGGCGAGACGGCTCGCCCGCCGGCACGCGAGCTCGTATCCCGTTTCTCGCGGGACAGTTACCGCGAGCTCATGGAAGAGGGAAGCCTCAAGCACTTCTTCACCGACAGCGTGAATCTCACGCTCGCACCACAGGTTCCCGGCCTCGAGAACACCCGCACTGCCCTCGAGGAAATGGAGCCCAAGATCGGTGTCGAGGCGTTGTTCCTGCTGCGCGAGCGCCTGGCGGGAGACAGCGAGACGGAGCGGGATCTGGCTCTCTACAATATCTTCCGTTCGGTGAGCACGATGGAGGGGATCGAGTACTACTCCGCGAGTCGGGAGCGCATGCGCATCTTCTACGAGGAATCCTATGCGGTGGCCGATCCGGACAGTCGCGACCCCCTGCCGGACCCCACGGTTTCGGAGGTTCCCCGCCGCGAGCGCATCCACGTATACCAGCGGGACTCGAGCTTCGGGCGCAACGTCTACACGGTGGAGTACGTCCGACGGGAAGACGCCTACCTCATGAGCATGACCAACCTCACGCGGATGTATTACGGCATATTTCCGGTCGTTGCTCCCGAGAACCTCGAGATACACCTGACGGTGGTGGAAACGGAGGAAGGGTACCTGTTCTACGGTGCCTGCGGTGTGAACGTGATCAGTCTCTTCGGCCTCGAGGACCGCGCGAAGGACAGTTTCTACAATCGCATCGAGGCCCTCTTTCGCTGGTTTCAAAGCCGCGTGGAAGCGCACAATGAAGCCGCATCCTGAAATTCCGGGATGCTAATACTCTTCTAACACAGTTTCGCCATCTTCAGTGCCTGGAAGGAGCGCAGATGGAGGAGATGAAGACCGCGTTTCAGATCTCGAACCTCAACCTGTTCTACGGGAAGTTCCAGGCACTCAAAGACATCACGATGGACGTGACGCAGCATAAGGTCACAGCCCTCATCGGACCGTCGGGGTGCGGCAAGTCCACGTTTCTGCGCACCCTCAACAGGATGAACGATCTCATCGACGGGGTTCGCATCGACGGCTACGTCGGGTACGAGGGGAAGAACCTCTACACGGATTTCTCGCCGATCGACCTGCGCACGCGGGTGGGCATGGTGTTCCAGAAACCGAACCCCTTTCCGATGACGGTCTTCGAGAACATCGCCTACGGCCCGAGACTTCACGGAATCCGCAACAGGCAGGCGGTCGAAGAGGGCGTCGAGAAGAGCCTCCGCGCCGCGGCGGTCTGGGACGAGCTCAAGGACCGCCTGCACACCCCCGCACTCAGCCTCTCCGGCGGCCAGCAGCAGCGCGTCTGCATAGCCCGCGCCCTGGCGGTGGAGCCCGACGTTCTCCTCATGGACGAGCCGACCTCCGCCCTCGACCCCATCTCCACGGGCAAGATCGAAGGCTTGGTCGAGGAGCTCAAAGAGCGGTACACTATCGTGATTGTAACCCACAATATGCAGCAGGCGGGGCGCGTTTCCGACTACACGGCGTTCTTCATGGTTGACGAGCGCAAGTCGGGATACGTCGCGGAGTATGGAAACACCGTCGACATGTTCTTCAACCCGCAGAATGCCGAGACCGAGGCCTACATTTCCGGCCGATTCGGTTAGATACATGGGATAATGGAGGCCGCCGCATGGCGCCACGAAAGTACTTTCTCAGTCAGCTGGACAAGATGTATCAGGACGTTCTTCGAATGGGGGCCCTCGTCGAAGAAGCTCTGAAGAAGGCGGTGACCGCGCTCGCGTCCCACGACTACGACCTTGCCGAGCGGGTAATCGAAGAAGACCGCAACATCGACAAGCTGCAGGTTCAGATCGAGGATCACTGCACCGAGCTCCTCGCCACGCAGCAGCCGGTGGCCAGTGATCTGCGGGAAATCCTGACGACCATCCGTATCGTGGATGACCTCGAGCGCATGGGAGATCACGCCCGGCACCTCGCGCGGGCGGTGGGAGACATCTCCGACGAGACCTTCGTCACCGTCCTCCCGTCCATCGAGGAGATGGCCGAGCGGGGTATCTCAATGATGCACGACGCGCTGACCGCATTCGTCGATCAGGATGCGGAGCAGGCGGTCGCGGTCGCCGAGCGTGATGCGGCGATAGACCGGATGCAGAAGGCACTCTACGGGAAACTCATCGACATCGTGCGTGACCATCCGGACAAGGCGGACAAAGCCATGAACCTCATGTTCATGGTCCGATTCCTCGAACGTCTCGGTGATCATGTGCGAAGCGTCTGCGAATGGGTCGTTTACGCGAAACGCGGCGAGCACGTGGCGCTTCGCACACCACGGAAGTAACCGGCGCACAGCGCCCCGCGGGAGGCCTGCTCAGTGGCCAGGAACACGGTTCTGGTTGTCGACGACGAACGCGATATCCTCGAGCTGATCCGGTATAACCTCGAGAAGGAAGATTTCCATGTACGGACGGTGGAAACCGGAGAGGATGCCCTCCGTCTGGCCCGCGAGACGGAGCCGGATCTGATCATTCTCGATATAATGCTGCCCGGGATGAACGGAACGGAGGTCTGCAAGCGGCTCAAGTCCGCCGGGGAGACGCGCAACATACCGGTTCTCATGCTCACGGCAAAGTCTTCGTCGAGTGATGTGGTGAACGGCCTCGAGGTCGGCGCCGATGACTACGTCACCAAGCCCTTCATACCGAGCGTGCTCCTCGCTCGGGTGCGCGCGGTTCTCAGACGGACACAGCGAAGCGAGACGGCGAGCGCGCCGCCTGCGCGCATCCGGGTCCACGACATCCTCATAGACGTCTCCCGTCACGAGGTATCCGCCGGCGACACGCCCGTCTCGCTGTCGGCCACCGAGTTCGCAATCCTCGAGTTCCTCGCACGAAACCCGGGCTGGGTCTTCTCCCGGAACCGGATCATCGATGCGGTGAAGGGCGAAGACTATCCGGTTACCGAGCGCTCGGTCGACGTGCAGATTCTCGGCCTGCGCAGGAAGCTCGGGGGGCACGGAAGATACATCGAGACCGTCCGCGGGGTCGGCTACCGCCTCGCCGGCGAGACATGAGTCCACGGGAAGCTGCTCTCAGAACCTTTCTTCGTAGTTTCCTCGGCCTCACGGGCATCGCACTTGCACTGGGGCTCACCTCGGTACTTCTCGCCCGGGATGCCGTGATCGACCGCCACGTCGAGGCAACAGCCGCTGCGGTGGAAACCGCCGCAGCGGTGGCCGGCATCCCGGTGGACCAGTCCCCCGGGGCGATCGAGCGGCTCGGAGCCGAGCTCCTCACCGGGCTCGACGTACATGGGGTGACGGTATTCGACGCCGAGGGGTCGGTGCAGGCTGAGCTCGGTAACATCGGTGGAGGCGCATCCCGCTACTCGAGGCCACTCGAGTACCTGCAGGCAGCCCGAAGCGGCACGGGCTCGGACATGCGTCGTGATGGCCCCGAGGGTCCCGTTCTCGTCCATGTCGCCCGGGCGCTGCAACGGCAGGACGGCTCCCCGGGATACGTCGTGCGGGTCTCTCAGGCGCGGTCCGAGGTCCTATCCGGCATCTCGGGAATGGTGGTTACCCTCGGGTACGTTCTCGTCGCGCTGCTCTCGGCGGCCGGCATCTATCTGTGGCAGGCGGCGCGGGGCTACGAGTCCTCGCTGACGTCGGTTCTGGATGCGGCAAACCGCTACAGCCGGGAAGAATTGACACATCGGGCGCAGGTGGACCTGCCCACGCCCGCCTTCAACGACATCGCCCGGCGTCTGAACGAAATGGCCGCCGGCTTGAGCCGGCGCTTCGCAACGGTTCGCGCCGAGCGGGACGAGTTTCAAACGATACTCTCCAATATGGTCGAGGGTGTCATTCTGCTGGACGAACAGGGCCACATCCGGTTTCTGAACGACGCCGCGCGAGAGATTTTCACCGCCGCGGATGGCGATGCCCGGGGGAAATCCCTGGTCGAGTTCACGCGGAACGCGGAAGTGGATGAGTTTGCCCGCGCTGCCCTGCAGACGGATCATGCCCTCGAGCGCACGGTGGCCATCTACGAGCAGGAAATCGTCTATCTCCAGCTCCACGGATCCGCCCTCCTCGATGCCGGCGGCGCGCCGGCGGGTGCGGTGATCGTCGTAAGCGACGTCAGCAGGCTCAAGCGCCTCGAGAACGTCCGCAGGGATTTCGTGGCAAACGTCTCTCACGAGCTGAAGACCCCCATCACCTCGGTCATGGGATTCGTGGAGACCCTCCGCGACGGCACCGTCGACGACCCCGCTCAGACCCGTCGATTTCTCGATATCATCGCAGATCACGCCGGGCGACTGAATCTCATCATCGAGGATCTGTTGAGTCTGTCACGGCTGGAATCCAGACACGAGGACGTTGCCCGGCAGGAGATCAACACCGGCGAACTCGTCGACGCGGTAATGGAGGCATGTCGGCCTCAGGCCGAACGCAAGGGCGTGCGCCTGTACCGGGACTGTGAGTGTTCCTCGGACGCCTACGTCAATGCGAGCCTTCTCCAGCAGGCGATCACGAATCTCGTGGACAACGCGGTCAAGTACAGCCCGAGAGGCGCGAACGTGGGGATCGAGATTAGCCGGTCGGAGGGGGAGTTGCTGATTGCGGTGGCCGACACCGGCCCCGGCATTCCACGCCGTGACCTTCCGCGCATTTTCGAGCGCTTTTACCGGGTGGACCAGGCGCGAAGCCGCGCGCTCGGCGGAACCGGGCTCGGCCTGTCAATCGTGAAGCACATCGCGCAGGCACATGGAGGGTCGGTGGAAGTCGAAAGCGAGCTCGGGAGCGGCAGTCGCTTCACGATCAGGCTCCCACAGCACGAACCCTGAGGGGGCAGTCAGGAGGACGGCTCGATCTCGATCCGGTTGCGGCCCTTCTGCTTGGCCACGTACATCGCACGGTCCGCCCGGGAAATCCACATGTCACGGGATTCACCCCGACGAAACCTGGCGATGCCCATGGAAACCGAGATCGTCACAGAGCCCTCATCGCAATCCACGCTCAGCTCCTCGAGGTTACTGCGCACCCGTTCGCCGAACATCGACGCCTGGTTCAGAGAGCTGTTCGGCAGCGCGACGAAGAACTCTTCCCCCCCGTAGCGACCGGCGTAGTCGTATTTACGGAGTTCCTGTCGGAACACCGCTCCGAGGGCGCGGATCACCTTGTCGCCGCAGGCGTGCCCGTAGGTGTCGTTGACCTCTTTGAAGTGATCGATATCGACCATGATTCCGCACAGAGGGAGTCCCGACCTCATGCTGCGCTCGATTTCCACGTCGAGGGAGTCAAAGAGGCTCATGCGATTCATGAGCCCGGAAAGAACGTCGAAGCGGGCGACCCGCTCGAGCTCCTGGTTCACCCGCTCGAGCTGCCTGTTGAGACCGGCAACCTCCTCGTAGGCCTTCCTCAGGTGCAGGTTCTGATCGAGCACGCGGGAGGAAAGCTCCTCCTCCTGCTTCACCGCCCGGCGGTAGAACTCACGCTCGTGATGGAGGTCGGTCAGGTGACGCAATCGGATGGTTGCCGCCCGCAGACGCACGCCCATCTGCTGCTGGTCGACCGGTTTGATGAAGAAGTCGTCGCCTCCCGCATCGAGTGCCGCCGCTGCAAACTCGCTCTCGCGATTCGCCGAGCACGAAAGGACCTGCAACGGGCGGCGGAAATAGAGCCGCCGCAACTCTTCAGTGGCCTTCCAGCCGTCGTCGTCGGGTAGATCGAGGTCGATGACGGCCATGCTGATCTCCCGACTGCCCGCGGCCGATACCGCCTCATCGAACGAAGCCACCGTGACCCCCTCGGCTCCGTTGTCCTCTGTGGCGGCCGCAGCGACGCGGGCGAGCTCGGGATCGTCTGTAACGATGAGAACGGTATGTTCGCGCGCCACTCGGACCTCCTCTACATGACGTACCCGAGCACTACCTGCGAGCCGCCGATCAGCGCCCCGAGCAGCGCACCGAACAGGTTGATCCACTTCAGATGCCGGGCGATGACCATGAGAAGCAACCGCTCGACTTCGGAGACGTCGAGACTGTTGACGCGGTTCACCACCAGGCGCCGAATATCGAGGGATTGCACCAGCTGCGGCAGCCGTCGCTCCACGAGCGTCGTCAGGCCGTCCGCAACGGCGTTGTCGACACGCGCCTTCTCCTCGTCATCCAGATCCAGTATTTCACGAATGGTAACCGACCCGAAGCCCGAGGTGAAGTCCCTGAGGATGCGCTCGGCCTCACCCACGAGCGCACCGCTCTGCTGCTCCGGCTGCACGAGCGCCGAGAGTCGCTCCGATATCTCCACAGCGAGACTCTCGAGGTCCATCGCGAAGAAAGACTCGAGCACCTCACCGACGGTGCGGTCCTCGTAACGATGTATGACCGACATCAGGGCCTCGACGATGCGCTGCTGCACGGTGTCCCGCTCGATCACGGTCGCGATTTCATCGATCATCCGATGCACCCGCGATGGGAGGTCGAGCCGGCTCTTGCCGACCGCCTCGCTGAAGCCCTGGGACTGGATCTTCCGCAGGGCGTCGCCGATTGCCTCCACGGCGCGCCGCCGGTTCTCCGGTTCCCACCCGGCTCTGCGCAGGGTGTCTACCAGATCGTCGACGATGGCCGGCATCCGCTCCTCGAGCTGCCGGTCGTACTGCGCGGCGGTTACGAAGAACCGCTGCATGAAGGTCAGCTTGTCGAGGATGTTGCGCAGAATGCCCTTACCCCGGTGCTCGAGCTGGGTGCGGATATCCGGGCGATTCAGCCATTCGAGAAGGTGTTCGAAGGAGGGGCCGTAGACATCGTCGGCTATTCGCTCCACTTCGCCGATGAACCCGTCGGAGATGTAGCGGCTCATCGGGGTGTTGTCCGCAAGGCGCTGCTCGAGCCACTCGTGGGCCATGGTCTTCACCGCCGCCCGGAGCTCTCCGCTCGCCGCCCGCCCCACCATGCTCTCGAGCATCGCGCGCATGCGGTCGGGGTTCGGGGCGACAGCGCGGATCTCGTACCGGGAAACCTGAAACAGCATATTTCGTGCAACGGCCAGCACACCCTCGCGGAACGCCGGAGACGCGAGGAAGCTCCGAAGCATGCCGCCGGCGGCCTCCCGCGCGACGCCGCCGAGTGACTCGAGCGCCTTCCAGTTATAGGAAGCGGGAACCGTCGACAACAGCTTGTCGGTGGAGGTGCGCACTCCCTCGGCGACGGCGTCACGGAACCCGGGCGTGCGGATGTGGGTACGCACCGCCTCCTCGTTGAGGAGTTGCGTGGACACCATGTTGCCGATGCTCTCGGCGAGCTCATACCGCTGTTTCGGGATGATTCCCGGGGTGAGCGGAATACGGAGCCCGAGCACGTGCTTCGCCGTAAGGGGCCGGAAGAGCATGCGTATGGCGACGTAGTTCGTCACATAGCCGATGACGGCACCGAGCAGCGGGGGTAACACGAGTGGCAGCGCTGCCACGAAAGCATCACTCATCGCTCAGTATCCTCGAGGCATTGAGCGCGCGCTGACGGGAGGTGTAGAGCTCGACGGCGGAGCCGAATACCCATCCCGAGAAGTCGTCCGAACGGACCTGATACCAGAATTCGCGTTCGTCACCGATGCGCTCGGTGTAGTTGGTTTTCGACAGGATCTCCAGCATTGCCCCTCGCCGCTCGTGGCCCACGATACCACTTTCGGGGTCCGGCTGCGTGAGGATGCGCGCGTAGCCTGTCTCCACGACCGCCCAGCCCGCGCGAAAACTCAGGACCGGCGTCGTGGGCAGATCGACACGGTCCACGCTGTCCCGCTCCGAGCAGGCCACCAGGGGAGCCACGGTGAGGAGGATGAGTGCGAGTAATCTGCTTGTGTGACGCAGGGCGGTTCGCATGGCGTGGAATCGTCTCACTACTCGGACTCGGTCTCGGGGCCCGAGTCGGACCCGGGCTCTGTCTCGGCGCCGGCTTTCAGCTGCCGGATCTCGTCGCGGACAACTGCGGCCTCCTCGAACTCCAGATTCTTGGCGTGTTCAAGCATCTGCTTCTCGAGAGCGCGGATGAGTGCCGTCTTCTGCGACGGGATCAGCACGTTGTAGCTCTGCTTCAGGATGTCGATGGTCAGACGCTCGTTCTGCTGTTTCTCTTCCTTCTCCCGGATCAGTATATCATTGACGGCCTTGCGTATGGTCTGCGGCGTGATCCCGTGTTTCTCGTTGTACTCTTTCTGTACGGCGCGGCGACGCTCGGTCTCGTCCATGGCCTCCCGCATGGCGTCGCTGATGCGGTCGGCGTACATGATGACGCGGCCGTTGACGTTTCGGGCGGCCCGCCCGATCGTCTGGATCAGGGATGTCGAGGAACGCAGAAACCCGATCTTGTCCGCGTCGAGAATTCCGATGAGGGACACCTCGGGCAGGTCGAGTCCCTCGCGGAGGAGGTTGATGCCGACGAGGACGTCGAAACGGCCCGACCTGAGCTCGGTGAGGATTTCCGCCCGCTCGAAGGTCTCCACCTCCGAATGAAGGTAGCGCACCTTCAGCCCGAGGTTCGAGAGATAGTCGGTGAGATCCTCGGCCATTTTCTTGGTGAGGGTCGTGACCAGGACGCGCTCACCCGAGTCGATGCGTTTCATGATGGCGCCGTGAAGATGCTCGATCTGCCCCTCGGTGGGCTGCACCTCGATCTCCGGGTCGAGCAGGCCGGTGGGTCGAATGATCTGCTCCACGAGCCGATCGGACTTCTCGCGCTCTTCCTTCGAGGGAGTGGCCGAGACAAAAATTGTCTGGCCGATGAGCGACTCGAACTCCTCGAAAACCAGCGGACGGTTGTCCAGAGCGGAGGGCAACCTAAACCCGTAATTTACGAGTGAGAGCTTCCGCGACCGGTCACCGGCGTACATCCCCCGCACCTGGGGAACGGTGACGTGAGACTCGTCGATGAAGGTCAGAAAGCGGTCCGGGAAGTAGTCGAGCAGCACCGCCGGCCGTTCGCCCTCCTCGCGGCCGCTGAGGTGACGAGAGTAGTTTTCGATGCCGGAACAGTAGCCCATTTCCTCGAGCATCTCGATGTCGTAGAGCGTGCGGGTCTTCAGACGCTGCGCTTCGACGAGCTTGTTCTGCGCGACAAGCTCCTCGTAGCGCACATCGAGCTCCTCGCGGATCCGCCCCACCGCCTGCTGCACCTGTCGTTCGGGCATTACGAAGTGCTTGGCCGGGTAGACGAAGAGCACCTCGAGGGTTTCGAGCACCTCGCCGGTGAGCGGATCGATCCGGCTTATGCGCTCCACCTCGTCGAAGGCGAGCTCGATGCGGAAGGCCTCCTCCATGTAGGCCGGGAAGATCTCGAGAACGTCGCCCTTGAGGCGGAACTTTCCACGCTGCAGGACCGCGTCGTTTCGCTCGTACTGCAGCGAAACGAGCTTCATCTTCACCTCGTGGAGGTTCACCTCCACACCGGTATCGAGCCGCAGGCGCATGTTGCGATAGTCATGGGGACTGCCGAGGCCGTAGATACAGGAGACGGTGGCAACCACGATCACATCGTTTCGCTCGAGAAGATTGGTGGTCGCGGACAGCCGCAGCCGGTCGATCTCGTCGTTGATGGAGGCGTCCTTCTCGATGTAGAGATCCCGCGAGGCGACGTACGCCTCCGGCTGGTAGTAGTCGTAGTAGGAAACGAAATACTCCACGGCGTTCTCGGGGAAAAACTGTGAGAACTCCCGATAGAGCTGCGCAGCGAGTGTCTTGTTGTGCGATACCACCAGGGTCGGCATCTGGGCATGGGCAATGACGTTCGCCATGGTGAACGTCTTCCCCGAGCCGGTCACGCCCTTGAGAGTCTGAAAGCGACTTCCCGCGTCGAGACCGCCGGAGAGCTGCTCTATTGCCCGCCCCTGATCGCCTGCCGGCTCGTATTCGGAGCTGATCCTGAATGCGCGTCGTGCCATTGTTGTAGACGTCAATCCCACTGGAAACGCTCGGGCCGCTCGGAGAGCTCAACGGTCGCCGTCCGTTCCCGGTTGCCTCGCAGATAGGTCACGCTCACCTCTTCGCCTGGTTTGTTGTCCTCGAGTGCCTCGTAGAGATTCGCGATGGACTGCACCGGGGTTCCGTCTACCTCGATGATGATGTCTCCCCCGAGATAGATGATAGTGCTGCCGTAGCGCACGGCCCGGTTCTTGTCTCCCCCGCGGAGCCCCGCCCGATCCGCATTGCCGCCGGGAATCACCTCTGAGATCAGGATACCGCGGTTCGTCGGCAGGTTCGCATACTCTACGAGCTGGGGAAAGAGCTGCCGCGGAATGACATCGATCCACCCCCGGCGCACCTTGCCGAACTCGATGAGATCAGGCACGACGCGCCGTGCCGTATCCACCGGTACGGCGAAGCCGATGCCGATCGAACCGCCGGAGGGTGAGTAGATCATCGTGTTGACACCGATCATCCTGCCGCGCGAATCGAGAAGCGGGCCGCCGGAGTTCCCGGGATTGATCGACGCGTCGGTCTGTATCATATCGCGGATCACAAGATCGTTCTGGGTGCGAATCGGTCGACCGAGGCCGCTCACGATACCCGTGGTGAGCGTCCGGTCGAGCCCGAAGGGATTGCCGATTGCGATCACCTTCTGTCCGACGCGGAGATCATCGGATCGCCCCAGAGGAATCGTGCTGAGTGCGCGCCCGCCCGGGTCGAACTTCACCACGGCAAGGTCGTTCTCAGGGTCGGACCCCACGACCTCCCCCTCCAGGCGCGCGCCGTCGGCAAGCGTGACGAATACTTTGAACGCTTCGCTCACCACGTGCTTGTTGGTCAGCACGTAGCCGCGCCGGTCTATGATCGAGCCCGACCCGCTGTTACCCTCCCGCGGCACCGGCTCGAGGAACCAGTTGTAGGACACCGTTTCGGTGGTGATATTCACGACGCCGGGGTTGCGGTTCTCGTACACCCGGATGTTCTGCTGCTCTTCCTCGGTGTAGGTGGTGTTCGTTGCAACAGGCACGCCGCTTCGGAGGTCGGAGACGTTCGTTTCGAGCTCGAGTGCCGCAGTCTCGGGGCCTCCCGCCGGGCCGCCATCCGAAGCGGACCCGCGGGCGGCCAGGTCAGGTGCGCCCTCGCCTGCATCGCCGCCGCCGGCCGCCCCGGCCTCGGTTTCCATACCGTCGGCTCCCGGGCCATCGCCGGATTCACCGGCGTCGGCTCCAGGGTCGCCGGCTCCGACCGGTAGATCGATCAGACCGAACCCGATCGCGAGCAGAATCGCCAGCACCAGGGCGGCACCGCCGGTACTCAGTAACTGTGAACGAGACATGCGTCTGGAGGCCATCCCGTCTGCAAATATAAACCAGGTTCGAGCTGATGCCAACAGCCGTCTAGAACCACCGGTGGCCCTCGCCGAGCCGTCGGTGCTGAACGGCCTCGAGCAGGTGCTGCCGGCGGACGTCCGGGCTTGCGTCGAGGTCGGCAATCGTTCTTGCCATACGAAGCACGGATACCACCGCCCGTGAAGACAGGGAGAGCTTCTCGGCCGCCCGTTCTACGATGTCCTCGTTGTCCGGCGACACCCGCGCATATCGTCTGAAGTGGGAAGCGGGCACCCCCGCGTTACTGCCGTAGGGCTCGCTGCGATAGCGGGCCCGCTGGCGGCGCGTCGCTTCTTCGATGCGCCCGTGCATCTTCTCGGATGACTCTGCGGCCTCTCCCCGACCTTCCTGTGATTCTGCTCCACGAGATGAGCCGTCCGAGGCCCGTGGGTCGACGCGGACGCGCACGTCAATGCGGTCCATGAGCGGGCCGCCGAGGCGTTTCCAGTATCGCGTCACCTCCGCCATGCTGCAGGTGCACATCCGGGTGGGATGGCCGAAGTACCCGCAGGGGCACGGGTTCGCGGCAAGCACGAGCTGAAAATCCGCCGGGTACCAGTA
>CAYOFA010000041.1:3303-20085 GCA_964402885.1 uncultured Spirochaetaceae bacterium | reverse complement strand
ATCTCGCGGTAGCGACGCCGTACGCGCAGCAGTCCCCGAAGCATGGTCACGGCTCACTCGTCTTGCGAGGGGTCCTCGCCGGAGCCCTCGACCACGGTGAAGTTCCGCACCTTATCCTCGCGAGGAGGCTTATCTTCCTTGATCTCCTCGATGAGGGTGACCGTCTGAAAGGGAATCATCAGGTGATCGGCCTCGCCGAATGTCTTTCGCACTTCGTCCTCGGAGGGATCGATGATGAGCTTGTTCTCCTCCGGAAACACGAGGTCGGTAATCGACACGAAGTACGGATGGGTGAGGTCGAGGCCCCGGGCGCGAAGCGTTACGTCCTTTTCATTCCATTTGAGATGCACGCGATACATCGACACGGTACCGGACAAGATACTCAAAGAGACGCAGAATCGGCTATGCGATGCTGCGAAAAGGCGGTAGAGTCTCTGAGACAGTCGAGTCTCCGAGAACAGGAGGATGTCCCGTGAACACGCGCTCCGTCGGCGGTCGTTTCCTGATCGCGCTATTGTTGCTGGCTGCCGTATGTGCCGCGCCGGTCGCTGCCCAGCGCAGCACCGTTGCGTTCGTCACCATGGAGAACGCAGGCCGCGATCCTGCGGCGGACTACCTCGCCGGTATCATCGAAGGGCTTCTGCTCTTCGACCTGTCCACGCAGGAGGACATCGCCCTCGTCGAGCGGGCGAGCCTCGAAGAGGTGATCGCCGAGCAGCGGCTCGGGCTCTCCGGTCTCGCCGCACGCAGCGCCGAGGTGCAGCGGGTCGGGGAGATTCTCGGCGCGGATTACCTCGTCACCGGCGACTATGTCTTCCTCGGTGAAGAGGTCCTCATGAATGCGCGGGTGGTCAATGTCGAAACCGCGGAGACCGTGGCGTTTTCGGAACGGGGCCGCACGGAGAATACCGTTCACCGCCTTGCGGAGAAACTGGTCGCCGAGCTCACGGGTTCGCGCGTGTCACTCACCGATCCGGTCGCAGAGCGCTCGATCATATCCATGCGTGACGAGCGTCCCGGCACCATCGCCCTGTATTCGCCGCTCGTTGATGCGGAGATCACCGTCGACGGGGAGTTCGTCGGCTACACCCATGGCGACCCGACCGAACCCGTGCTGATAGAGGACGTCGCGCCGGGGGCGCGCACCGTCACCACGAATCTCGGAATTGCGTTCGGTGTGGCGGAGTTGCCGGAGTTCGACTTCTCGCCCTGGAGTGCGGAAGTGGTGGTACGGCCCGATCGGCGCACGGTCGTACGTGACCGCTCGAGGGCGCTCAACTCCATCATCTACGATGCAATGTGGCTCGTCTCCGAGGACGAGAGCATCCCGGCCGGTGCCGCCCCGCTCGAGATCGAGCACGACCTCTCCTTCACCGATCGCTCCGCACGCCGGATTCCGGTGCGCCTTCTGGTGCGGGCCGAGCCGGAGCCCACGGCGCTCTCGGTCTCGGCGACGCTCGATTACGCCGGGACCTCCTACGACTTTGAGCTCCTTGCAAACGAGACCGAGGGCTTCGATATCAGCGAGGACGTCGCAAAGGTGAGGCTTGAGCTGGCCGGAGAATGGCGCTACGAGGAGTGGCAGCTCGATTACTCGGTGCGCCGCATCGACATCGAGCAGGGGATGTTCCGGGAGTAACGACCCGCATTCCTCTGCCACCGCCGCTCCTCTGCCGCCGGCGCACCTCGCCGGTGCATCTTGCCGGAACCCGCCGAGCGGCGGCATCATTCAGAATATGGACACTGCGGAAGATCTCAGACGGACTCTCAGGCGAATCGACGGGAAGGGATACAAGGCCTACAAGGATATTAAGGGCTGCTACCGCTTCGACCGCTTCACCTTCTGCATCGACCACGTACAGGGCGACCCCTTTGCCGCCCCGAGTCGGGTACACATAGAGGTCGATGCGGAGACAGCCGGTTTCCCGCGCTGGACGTACGAGCCCCCTGACGGCGCGGGCGCCGGCCGCAGCCGCGAGATCGCCGCCCGCGACTACATCACTCGCCGTTTCGCACAGGCCGCACATCGCATCGCCGCCGGTCACCGCGGGACCGGCAAGGGCGGGATCATCGAGATCGATCGCCCGGGACAGGAGGTCCTCGAGCGAACCTCCGCCTTCATCGGCGAGCGGGGCGTGGAGATCCGGTTCTTCGTGGGGCTTCCCGCGTTCGGACGGAAGATCGCAGGACGGCATGCCGAGGCGATGCTCCTCGAGGAGGTGCCGGAGATCGTTGCCGAGGCGGCCTTCTTCGCGGCCCTCGACGAGGAGGATCTTCGGCGACACGTGGAGCTCGTCGAGGATGCGGACGCTCTCAGGGCCCGGCTGCCGGAGCTCGGCCTCGTGGCCTTCGTGGCCGACGGCTCGATTCTCCCCCGCAGAAGCGGAATCGACGAGCGCCCGATGGCTGCCGGCGAGGCTGTCGCCTTCGAGTCACCGGAGTCACTGCGCTTGCAGGTTGAACTTCCCAATCGCGGGCAGGTCTCGGGGCTCGCGATCGGCGGGGGTGTCACGCTTATCGTGGGCGGCGGCTATCATGGAAAATCGACGCTGCTCGCCGCCGTTGAGCGGGGCGTGTACGATCACGTGCCGGGAGACGGACGGGAGCTCGTGGTGTCCGACCCGTCGGCCGTAAGCATCCGCGCCGAAGACGGCAGGCGGATCGAGAAGACCTGCATCACTCCGTTCATATCCGGGCTCCCGGGCGGCCGCGATACCGACGCCTTCAGCAGCGAAGATGCGAGCGGCAGCACCTCGCAGGCGGCCAACATCATCGAGGCGCTCGAGGCCGGCGCAAAGGTCCTTCTGATAGACGAGGATACCTCGGCGACCAACTTCATGATCCGGGATCACCGCATGCAGGAGCTCATCCACGACCGCGACGAGCCCATCACCCCATTCATAGACAAGGTGCGGCTGTTGCACGAAGAGCTCGGCGTGTCGACCATCCTGGTTCTCGGCGGAAGTGGCGACTATTTCGACGTGGCGGATCGCGTGATTGCCATGCGTGACTACAGGCCCGTCGAGGTAACCCGTGAGGCACGAGAGATCGCGGCGCGATTTCGTACCGACCGGCGCCCCGAGGGGGGAGAGACCTTCGGACCGCGGAGCACACGCGCGCCGGAGCCCCACAGCATCGACCCGCGGAAGGGGAAGCGCGAGGTCAAGCTCACGCCACGGGGCACGTCGACACTGGGGTTCGGCACCTACACCGTTGATCTCTCGGCCGTTTCGCAGATCGTGGACCCGAGCCAGACGCGTGCGATCGGCTGGGCCCTGGCCCGGCTTGCCTCCCGAGCCGACGGAAGGCGGACCGTGGCCGAGCTCGTGGCCGAGACCGAGGAAGTCGTGCGCGAGGAGGGGCTCGACGCTCTCATCGGGCGCCCGGCCCCGGATCTGGCTGCGTTTCGCGGGCTCGAGCTCGCGGCTGCCCTGAACCGGTTGCGGAGCCTCCGCGTCGCGCGCCGGACATGAAAAAGGGCGGATGCATGTGCACCCGCCCTGTCATTTGAAACGGTAGGTCGGCGTCGACGGTAGGTCGGCGTCAGCCGAACTCGACGTTGCGCTCGATCTCGTTCTCGGGAGCCTCTTTGAGCTCATCGAGGTAGGCCTGCACCGCTTCCTGCTGCCGCTGCTGCTCGAGGTACTGTGCAATCTGAGGCTTTACCTCTTCATACGGCGTGGCGCCGCCGGCGCTCTTCTCTTCCACCTTGATGATGTGGAAGCCGAAGCGGGTCTCTACCACGTCGGAGATTTCGCCGGCCTCGAGGGCAAATGCCGCTTCTTCGAAGGGCGGAACCATTTCGCCGCGTGAGAACTGCGGAAGGCTCCCGCCGTTCTGGGCGCTGGGACCCTCGGAGTACTCGCGTGCAAGCTCGGCAAAGTCCGCGCCGCCCTCGAGCTCCTCGAGAAGCTCTTCGGCACGGGCCCGTGCTTCCTCTTTTTCCTCTTCGGTCTCGGCGTCGCGAGTGTCAATGAGAATGTGGCTCGCCTTTACGCTCTGGGACTCTTCGAACATCTCCGTATTCTCTTCGTAGAACTCGCGCACCTCTTCGTCGGTGACTTCGATTCCCGAGGTCACCTCCTCTTCGAGGAGCTTCTGAATGGTGAGGCTGCGGCTGATCTCGCTGCGAAGCTGGTCCTCATTCATACCGGCATTTGCGAGCGCACTGGCAAAGCCTTCCTCGCCATACTGGCCCTTGTACTGCTGGATCTGCTCCTCGACCTCACTCTCGGAGGCGCTGATACCCTGCTCCTCCGCTTTCTGGTAGAGCAGCTCTTCGTTGATCATCCCCTCGAGGATGTTCGACTTCATGTCGTTGAGCTGTGTGTCCGAGATGGGAGCTCCCTGGCTCTGGCGACGCATCTGCAGCTCGTTGCGAGCCACGGCGTCGTTGAAGCGTTCGTTGGACAGGGCGGTACCGTTCACCACGGCCACGGGCTCTCCGTCCGGATCAACGGCCGGCTCGGACTCGGGCTGCGCCGGCTGAGCGTTTCCCGAGGGCAGGCCCTGCCCGCCGTCGGCCTGGTCCGCCTGTTCCTGCTGCTGCTCCTGTTCCTGGGACTGCTGGTCTTCCTGGCTCTCTTCCCGGTTGCCTCCGGCCGTGACTGCGACCGTAACGGCGAGGCCGAGAGCAAGAGCCATCGCTACGATGCGAAATAATCGTGATTGCATGTATGCTCCTTATAATGTGCTTTGAATGAAATAGGATATGACAAAACGCGGTCTCTGCCTCTATATACTGCGCGAGGAGGTCGATGTCAAGGATAGTTGTGACACCGACCGTGCTTTCGTACGATGTCAAAAAACTCGGTATGCTCTAATTGGGGTGTAGACGCGAGGTGCTGCGCGTCGTATACTTCTGTTGTTTTGGAAGATTCTGCTCGACTCTCGATAGACAAACCCGATCTCGCCGAGGCGCTCGATGAGCTTGCGGCGGAGGCGCTGGATCGCCTCGACTTCGGTGTGGTCCGCATGGATCGTGCCGGACGGGTGACCGCCTACAACACCGCCGAGGCTGAGCTCTCGGGGCTCTCGGCGGCCAGTGTCGTGGGACAGGATTTCTTCGTGCAGGTGGCGCCGTGCACGAACAATCATCTCGTCGCGCAGCGCTTCAGAGATGAGAACGAGCTCGATGAGTCGATTGACTACGTCTTCACCTTTCGAATGTTCCCGACGCCGGTCAGGCTCCGCATGTTGAAGCGGGCCGGCTCTCCGCATCAGTACCTGGTCGTTCAGCGGGCATGAGTACACGAAACTACGAGCAACTACTGCAGTTTCTCTATCGTGTCCCCGTCGGACTGATCGAAATCGACGGGGAGGGGGAGATTCGGCTCATGAACGCCTATGCCTCCCAGGTGCTCATGCCGGTTTCCGGGGCCTCGTGGACGCCCAATCTCTTCGACATACTCGGCCCCCACGCTCCCGAGCTCTCGTCATATATCGCGCAGCACGAGAGCGCCTTCGGCACGGTCATCTCGAACGAGCGCATCAAACTACTGGACGACTGGTATGCGGTGACCGTGGAGCGCCTCGATGAAGACTCCTATATGGTGGCCTTCCGGAATGTAACCGACGAGGTCGGGCGGGAGGAGCGCCTTCAGTCCGCCATCACCCAGGAGGCGGAACAGCGCGGGCGCATGGAGATAGCGGGAAGCGTGCTCCATGATATCGGGAACGCCCTCGGCGGGCTCTCGACCAAAGTTGCCCGCCTGCTCGCAGAATCGAGCTGGCGCGAGGTGACCGAGCTCAGGCGCCTGCAGGTGCTCGTGGAGGAGCAACGTGAAGCGCTCGCTGGTGCACTCGGTGCGGAGCGGCAGACCGCGCTGTCGACGTTTCTCGCGGAGCTCGTCGCCAGTCTCGAGGGCCGCAGTGACGAGATCCGCGGTACCGCCGAAGAGATGGCGCAGACCCTCGAGCATGTCTCCGAGACCCTGTCGCTGCAGCGCCAGTACGCGCAGGAGTGGACGACCGGCACCCGCGCCCCGGTTCATCTGATGAGGTTGATCGAGGACGCGATTGCGATGCAGCGCTCGGGTTTCGAGAAGCGGGGCGTCGCGCTCTCGCGCAGCTATCCTGACGGGACGGTACTCGTTGCGGGAGATCGGACCAAATTGGTGCGGGTCTTCGTCAATCTGGTGAAGAACGCGCTCGAATCCTTCGACGACATCGGGGGAAGCGAGACCGACCCTCCGGTTATCCACATAAGCGTTGAGTGTGCGGACACCCCGGAGGGACGCAGGGCGCGGGTTTCGGTGAAGGACAACGCGGTGGGCTTTGACGTTGCGCCGCGCTCGCTTACCGAGGAGGAGCGCAGCACCGACAAAGCCGGCGGTAGCGGTATGGGCCTCTACGCTGCGCGGCACATCGTCGACGCGCATGAGGGCGAGCTCTTCCTCGAAAGTGACGGCGCGGGTCAGGGGGCCACGGCAACGGTCGTGCTTCCTGTGGCCCGGGAGTTAAAAACAGGAGACGGCTCATGAATGAGCAACTGAACACGAGAATACTGGTTATTGATGATGAGGAGGCCATCCGCGACAGCTTCCGCGAAATACTTCTGCCGAAAGCCCGCGACTACAGCGGCCTCAGTGATGCCAGCGACTCCCTGTTCGGATCGTCGGGACCGGTGTCTCGCGGGACCGAGCTCTTCGACTTCAAGCTCGACGAGGCGGCAGACGGCGGGGTCGGGGTGGAGAAGGTTCGCGAGGCGGTATCCGCCGGGGCCCCATATGCGGCGATTTTCGTGGACATGCGAATGCCGGGTCGTGACGGGCTCGAGACGGTGCAGCAGATCCGCCAAATAGACGGCAGGGCGGAGATCATCTTCATAACCGCCTACAGCGACCATTCCATCGAAGAGGTGGTCGACCGCGCCGGCGCGAATGTGGGCTATCATACCAAGCCCTTCGCACCCGAAGAGATCCGCCAGCTTGCCACCAAAGCGGTATACGAGTGGAACAAGACCCGCAACCTCGAGAGTCTCATCGCCATCATCTCCGATCTGCGGGCGACGCAGTCCCAGCTCGACCTGCTGCTGAACAACGTGCTGCATCAGGTGGCCGAGCTCGTGGGCTCGGGATCCGCACTCATCGCGTTTCGCGGGCAGGATTCGCGGTACCGAAAGCATATCGGCATCGGCCGCCTCGCCGATGACGCAGTGGCCGAGCAGTATCTCAGCACACTCCCCGAGGTGCCCGAGGGCGAAGTCGTGCAGGGCGATGAGTCGATATACTTCCCGATGCATAAGTACGGCGTGGTTGCTCTCTTCGAGAACAGCGAGCGTGCGCTCAACAACGATCGTGTCTACATGGTTCGCCTCTTTCTCGAGCAGGCGGCGCAGGCCATCGATAATGCCGAGCTGCAGGAAGAGCTCATCCGAAACGAGAAGCTCTCGGCGGTGGGGCAGGGGATAAACATGGTGGCGCACGACCTCCGGTCGCCTCTCGGCAACATCATCTCACTCGTGGAGCTCGTGAAGATGAGCGACGACGAGCCCGAGGAAGTGCCACGCTACCTCGATCTCATAAAGCAGTCCGCCGAGAATGCTGTGACCATTGTCACCGATATTCTCGACTTCACACGCAACACCGAAGTCGAGAAGCAACGGGTGGCGGCAAGTCAGCTCATCCGGCGCGTCGTGGACGATGCCGCTCGACGGGAGACCGAAACGCAGGTCAGGATCGAGGCCGCTGATTCCGAGGGCGTCGAGGTGTTGTGCGACTTCAGCAAGATGCAGCGGGTCCTCTCGAACCTCGTGCGGAACTCAGCGGAGGCGCTTACGAACGCGCGCGCCGTCGATCCGATGGTGTCCATCGGGGCGGAGACCCGTGGTGGTGTGACACACTTCGTTGTTTCGGACAACGGACCGGGACTGCCGGAGGAAGTTCGCAGCCGGCTGTTCGTCCCGTTCGTGACCCAGGGAAAAAATGCCGGAAACGGCCTCGGGCTCGCAATCGTGAAGCGGTTCGTGGATGCGCACGGGGGCACGATCGAGGTGCAAACAGGCGCGGCCGGCACCACCTTCGATATCGCCCTGCCGACGGGGTGACAGGCGGCCGAGGGTGGCCCTGCCGCCGCAGGCGGGCGGCGGGCACGCCCCGGGTAGCACCGCGGCGGGCGGGTGCCTACAGAATGTGTTTCAGGAACTTCTGGGTGCGCTCGTGGTCGGCGTTGTCGAAGAGCTCGGACGGAGGACCTGTCTCCACGACCCGGCCCTCGTCCATGAAGACGACCGTGTCGGCCGCGGCGCGGGCGAATCCCATCTCGTGGGATACCACCAGCATCGTCATACCCTCTCTCGCCAGATCCAGCATGACGTCGAGGACTTCCTTGATCATCTCGGGGTCGAGCGCGGAGGTCGGCTCGTCGAAGAGCATGACCTTGGGGTCCATGGCCAGGGCCCGGGCAATTGCCACGCGCTGCTGCTGACCGCCGGAGAGATGGCGCGGGTACGCATCGGCCTTGTCGGCGAGTCCGACGCGCGCGAGAAGCTCCCGGGCACGTGGCTCCGCCTTGTCGCGTGACGTATGTTTCACCGTTCGCGGCGCGAGGGTGATGTTATCGAGGGCGGTCAGGTGAGGAAAGAGGTTGAAGTCCTGGAAAACCATCCCCACCTCTTCGCGGATCTTCCGGATATCCCCGTGGGGATCCGTCACGCTGTCGTTGTCTATCCAGATCTCACCGCCGGTGAGAGTCTCGAGGCGATTCACGCAGCGAAGCAGGGTGCTCTTGCCGCTTCCCGAGGGGCCGATCACCAGAACCACCTGCCCGGCCTTTACGTCGAAGCTCACCCCGCGCAGGGCTTCCACGTTCCCGAATACCTTCTGCGCGTTCTTTATCCGTACTCTAGCTTCCGCTTCGGCCAAGACGATCCTCCATGATTCCGACGAGCTTCGAGAAGAACAGGGTCAGCACGAGATACATCAGGGCCACGATCGTGTAGGTCTCGAAATACTCGAAGCTCGTGGAGGCGAACTCGCGACCGCGGCGGAGCAGGTCGGAGACTGCGAGAATGGACACCAGAGAGGAGTCCTTCAAGAGCGCGATGAACTCGTTTCCCACCGGCGGCAGGATGGTGCGTATCGTCTGCGGCAGGATTACCCGGCGCAGCGCCTGTCGGCGCGTCATCCCGAGCGCGAGGGCGGCTTCCATCTGTCCCTTCGGTATCGAGGAGATTCCCGCGCGGAAGATCTCGCCCATGTAGGCGCCGTAGCAGACCGACATGGCGATGATGGCCGCAAGCAGTCGCGGGACCTGTACGAAAGCTCCGAGCGCGTAGTAGATGTAGAACAACTGCACCAGCAGCGGGATGCCGCGGATCACCTCCACGTAGACCGTAGCTATTCGATTGATGATGGTGTTCCGCGAGATCCGGCCGAGGCCCGTGATGAGCCCGATGACGAGGGCTATCACGATGGAGATCACCGTCACCTGAAAGGTTCGAAGCACGCCCATCGGGAGAAACTTGATCACGTCCCAGTAGGGCGACGGTGAGAGCGCCGGCAACAGTACAAGCAGGCCGATCGCGCCGAAAAAGGCAATCCGCCACGCCGAGAAGAGATTCTTCTCGGCGCGGTCGGGAATGAGCATTCCGTCTGAGATCGTGATGCTCGTGTTCTTCTGCGAAGAGCGTTCTACCTCAGCCACTTGTCTTCGAGCTCTTCGATGTAGCCCGCGTCCTGGGCCGCCTCGAGGCCTTCGTTGATCATCGCGAGGAGCTCGTCGTTCCCTTCCTGAACGGCGATGCCGTAGAACTCATTGGTGAAGGGTTCTCCCACGATCTCCAGTGTGTCGGAGTACTCCTCGTTCTGCAGCGCGTAGTTTGCAGCGATGGGCGTATCGGCTACGACGCCCGAGATGCGGCCGTTGGCGAGATCCTCGATGGCCAGCCCGATCTCGTCATAGGTGCGGAGCTCCACCCCGTCCATATTCTGAATCTCGATTGCTCCCGTCGTGCCGATCTGCGCGCCGACCTGCTCGCCGCGGAGATCCTCGAGGGTGGTCACCCCGCTCGTGCTCTGCTGGACGATGAGAACCTGACCGGCGTTGATGTAGGGCTCGGAAAAGTCCATGGTCTCCTGCCGTTCGGCGGTGATCGTTACCGAGGATATGACCGCGTCATACTGGCCCGCGCCGAGGCCGGCGAAGATGCCGTCCCAGGCGGTGTTCTGAATCTCCACCTCGAATCCGGCCTCCTCGGCAATGCGGTTGATGAGGTCGATGTCGAAGCCCACGAGCTCGCCCGTTTCCGGATCCACGAACTCCATCGGGGGCCACGTCGCGTCGGTCGCAACCGTGATGGATTCCGGGCGTCCCTCTTCCTCCTGCCCGCCGCCTGCAAACGCGAATCCGCTCGCGACGACAAGAACCAGAGCGATAAGCATAAGTCGCTTCATGATTCATCTCCTTTTTGAAGTATATACTACGAGAACATAGAGAATATGTCCCGCCCTGACAAGTCCGTGCATGATTATGCAGATATGCACGCAGCGGCACTGGCCAGGGCCGCGTCGGCCGCGGGGCGGCCCCGGCGACGCCGGTCGCGCGGCGGCACCAGTGGGACGTGGCGCGGGCGTCGGCTACTCGTGCTCTTTGGGCACGAGGCATATGAACTGGAGCTCCTCGCTGCCGGTGTTCCTGAACTGGTGCTTCTCGTCGGGCAGGACGAGGGCGAAGTCGCCCGCCTTGACCGGCGTCTCTTCGCCGGCCTCGTTGAGCATCACCCCGGCGCCCTTGAGAATGTAGTTCTCGTGTTCCCATGGATGGGCGTGAAAGGGGGTGAACCCGTCCGGCTCGACGCTGAACACCCGCATGCTGAAGTTCGGTGCGCCGTCGGCGCTTCCAACCGGAAGCTGCTTGCTTACGCCCTTGACCTCATCGGATTCGAGCTTCTTCTTTTCGACTCTGTCGAGCTGCGTAATCTTCATGTTCTCTCCTCCTGCCTGTTCATGAGTAATGTACCCGTAAATGGCCGGCGGAGTAAATCCGTGGCGCCGGGCGAGGCCGCCTCGGTTGCTGCTGCTGCGGCCGCCGCCGCCGCAGCAGGATCGCGCCTCACTGCCGCGGCTCCCAGGCCTGGGCAAAGCGATAGTCGAGGGCGAGATGTAGGGCGACATCCGTTGCGGCAAACGTAAAGAACTCCTGGCTCAGCCCCGCATGCAGCTGGAGGCGCTCGCTGAGGGCGACCGCCCCGCCCATGGTTGCGATCGCGGTGAAGCGGTCGCTTCGCTCGTAGCCGAGGCGGAACGGACTGGTGTTGCCGCTCACCGTAGTAATGACGGAGAGCGTGTCCGTGGCCATCCACTCGAATGACACGGAGAAGGGCAGGATCCAGGGCACGAACCGGTCCTCGGGAATGTAGGGCGGTTGCGAGAGATAGCCCACGCCTGCGGTTGCCGACAGCGACGCCGTGGGCCAGGTATAGTCGGCGAATACCCGCAGGGCGATATCCGTTCCCCCGGTGGTCAACACGATGGAGGGCGCCGCGAGCGGGAGCTTGAGTGCAGCGCCGAGGCCGAGCGCGAATGCGCCGTCGCCGCCCTCCACGAGCTCGAGGCGCGGTTCCAGTGTGAGGGCGGTGATGTCGACGACCGGCTGACTCTCGTCGAGCACGATCCCGTCACTGTTCTCGAAGTAGAATCGGATGTCGTTCTGGGGGCGTGAGCCACGTCCGGCGTTCGGGAAGCCGAAGAAATCGTGGTAGGCCTCGAGTGACGCATCCAGGAAGCCCGGATAGTGGGCGACCGCCTGAATGGAGGCGTTGACCTCGGCGCGGTTGTGGATGCCCCAGGTGATGCCCAACGTCGTATAGAACGCCTCGCTGTCGAGAATCACGAAGACATCGTCTTCACCGCCGTCGGCGGGATCGTAGAAGTAGTTGTTCCCGTAGCTCTGATATGCGAACACACAGATCGCATTGACACCCACCGTCTCCGCGCGATGTGGCTGGAGCTGGATGAACGGCGTGTAGAGCGGATGGAGGTTATGGGCCGAAAGTGGCCCCTGGGGCGAACGCGCGCCGTCGTCGGCGGGCTGCTGCGCTGCGGCCGCCGTGGCAAGTACTGCAAATACGGCGGCCGCAAGAGACCGGCGCAGAGCGGACATCCTCGTCAGCCCGGCACGCACTGCACTTTCGCGGTGCGGCTTCGCGGTCCGTCGAACTCGCAGAAGAACACGCCCTGCCAGGTACCGAGGTCGAGGCGGCCGCCCTCAATTATGAGACTGACCGAGGGACCGATCATCATGGTCTGGATATGCGCATCGGCGTTCCCCTCGGCGTGGGAGTAGTTTCCGGTCCGAGGCACGAGCCCGCGGAGGGTGTTCTGAGCGTCCTCGACGACGGAGGGATCGGCGGCCTCGTTGACCGTCACCCCGGCGGTCGTGTGCGGTACGTAGACCACGCAGATGCCGGTATCGACTCCCGACTCGGCGACTGCGGACTGAACCTCCCGCGTGATATTTACGAACTGCTTCTGTGATTTCGTGCGTAGCTGAATCGTTGTGCTCATCGCTGTTTCCTCTTCTACATTTTACCATGCAGTCCGGCAGTGGGTCCTGTCAAACACACGCCCGACTTGTATCGATTGCCGATTAGCCTCTATGATGTCGTCCATGCGACGTACACTCGGACTCATTCTGGTTACCGGCCTGGCAATCCTCTTTCTCGGCTCCTGCGCGACCCAGCTCCACAGTGCCGCCGAGCAGAACAGCGTCGACCGCGTCCAGCGGCTCGTGGAAGAGGGACAACCGATCGATCAGCGCAATCATCTCGGCGAGACCCCGCTCATGGTAGCAGCTCAGGAGGGAAACCTCGATACGGTGGAGTATCTCGTTGAGCACGGCGCAGACGTCAACGCAGCGAAACCCGGCAGTGGTGAAACACCTCTGCGATTTGCCATCGACAACGACGATTACCGGATGGTGGAGTACCTCATCGAGCACGGCGCGGATGTCAATCAGGCGAATCAGTTCGGGTGGACGCCTTTCATGACCGCCACCCGTGTCGGCAATAAGCGGATTCTCGAGCTGCTCGCCGAATCCGGGGCCGACGCCTATGCGCTTACCGACGACGGTGAGGATGCCATGACGGTGGCAAGCCGCAACGGCCACCTCGATATCGTCCTGATGCTGGCTCTCGGGCGACAGGACTACTACGGTCGGCTTCTCGGCGGCGACGGCGACGCGGAGGCCGGCGAGAGCGCCGCTGACACCGAGTAGACGGCGCCGCATCGGCCCGCGACGGCGCCCCCGGGCGCGCGCGCTCGCGTTCCTATTGCAGCTGCAACCCCAGTGTCCGCTCTATATGCGTGAGAAGCGCCGTGTAGATCAACCTGCCGGAGTGCTGGTTCACCGTGTGCTGGAGGAGCTCCGCCCTGCTGTAGAGGATTGACGTACGACGGTCGTCGACGCGCAGAAAGTAGCGGTAGTGCTGCTTGTAGGGTTCGAAATCCTCCTCCACGTCGATCTCGTGGGCGGGATTTCGCGCCTGCAGGGCTTCGATGATGCTCATTCGCTGGTTGCTGTCGTGAGACGCCGGCAGGTGGCGACGCTGATGTCTACCCTCAGAAATCCGGTCTCATGCCCCCCGATCCGAACGGCGACTCTCCGGAGGGAAGCCCACCCATGGTCCCCCGTTCCAGTTCCCGGTAGAGCTCGAGCAGGTAGCGTGCCTCGGCGAGTTGGCGCTCGGTGGTCGTCTTCCGCGAGTTGAAGGTGCGAAAGAACTCGGTGCTCGAGAGCCGGTTGTTGATGCTGGTTCGGCCGAGTCCTTCCGCATGATAGCGGGCGAGCTCTTCGAGGCGATAGAAGGTGTTCTCGAACAGCGGCAGAATACTGCGTACCTGTACAGCCGGCCCGCTGACTTCCGCCCGCAGCCGGAAGCGGTCACCGCGGCCGCGCATCCCGGTGTCGCCGGCGGTCTCGCGCATCTCCTCCTCGTAGGGCGCCAGCGCGCGGTAGGCGTCCATGAAGCGCGGATACTGGTCGAGGTACCGGCGCCCGTAGGCGGTGATGAAGGTCTCCGCCCCGGCGCGAAACGCCTCCATGCGAGCCTGCTGCCAGCCCGCGAGGAACTCGGGCATCTCTTCGGGGGGTACCTCCCGGGAGTCGAGTCGTCCTCGCTCTACGCTTTCCACCGCGGTGCCGGCGTCGGCGATGACCTGCTGCTGCTCACGCTCGACGGCCACGCGTCCCTCGGTCACGCCGACCGCCACCGAATCGTCGGGGCTGGTGCGGACCTGGAACTCCGTGCCGCGCACTCCCAGGACTACGGTGCCGGTGTCCACGGATACGGACTCGTCTCCAACGAGCCTGTCGACGACGAAATCGAGATCGCCCCGCAGCAGCTGAAAGCTCGTCTGCGTGCGGCCGCGGCCGGTCTGCGGTTTCACGTAGAGAGCGGTGTCCTCGCTGACGACCACGGTCGTCGGGCCGGTGTTGATTTCCAGTTCGACGTAGCCGTTGAGGCCCGTGCGGATGAGGTCTCCGGCGTAGATGCTGGTTCCGATATCCGCGTACGCCTCATCACCCTCCTGGAAGAGGTCGACGGTTCCCTCGATGTACACGATGCGGCCGAACTCCTGTGCGAGCGCGGCTCCGGCGCCGAGTGTGATCAGAATGAGCGCGATTGCCGTCACTCGTCTTCTCATGTTCCCCGTCATATTTCCTGCCCGCATGATACCTCCCGGCCCGGCTACTCGCCGGTGGCCTCCGCGTCCCTCCTGGCGACGGCCAGTGAGTAGTAGTAGCGCTCGTCGGGGCTCCGCCATCTCGACAACACATAGAAGCCGCGCACGACGTCCGCCGCCTCCTGAGCCCGCGTGGTCTGCTCCGCGGTGCCGACACCGTCGATATTCCTGCTGTCGCCGACCGCGCGGACCCGCGCCGCCCGCTGGAGGACGATTTCAGCGAGTGCTTCCTTATCGGCGGTAGTAACGCTGTCCGAGCGGTTTCTTCGCCGTCCGGCCACACCCACCCCCACGTCGTACCCCGGTACCCGGGGGCGTGCGTCGATCCACGCCGGGGGCGAGCCCCCTGCAGGCTGCGCAGCCCGCGGCAGATTGCTGCCCTCGAGCTCCGGCGCCGCGACCACCACGACGGTACCGCGACCGTCGCGATGAGTGTCTATCACCTCGAGGCCTTCCCGGATCTGTTCGATGCGGCCCTCGTCGATACGGGTCTGAACGGCCTCGGCATAGCCCACGCTCCGGCCGGACTGTCGCGAAATGAAGACGACCGAAACCCCCACTTCGAGATAGCGGACCGCCTCGGCGGCAGCGTCGAGGATCGCCACGCCTTCCTCCTCATCGCGGTCGCGCAGCCTGGAAGAGAATCCGACGAACAGGGGCGTGCCGTCCCGCGGAGCGGTATCGTAGAGCAGGGCCATCGCCGGCGCCGTCCCCGCGGGAGCCGGCCGGGCCGCGGAAGGCGAGTCACCGGTTATCGATGAGTCATCCGCCGGTGATGCCGCCGGTGCTGTCTGCGTTGCCGATGGGCTCGAGGCACAGGATACGAAGCCCCATGTGGCGGCCATGACCAACGCAGATATTGCGAGCGCGGCTGTCGAAGCGGATTTCATGGAGCCCATTGTGCCGCAAACACGGGCGGCGCGGCCAGAGGGCGGCCGCCCGCACCGATCGTTCCGTTGCGTCGTGCGCGCTACTGATCCGAGCCTGCGCGGGTCGGGTTGTCCTCGACCTGCCGGTCCAGATAGTCGAGTGCCTGCTCGGCCTTGAACTCGGCAAAGGCAGCGTCCTCGTTGCGCTGAAAGGCTTCGCCGGCAGCCTCCACGAACCCGTCCTTGGGATAGGAGACGAGCGCGTAAATCGTGCCGTCGGGCGCCTGCGTAACCTGTTCCGTCTGGCTGCCCTGCAGCGTTGTCTCGGTGACCTGGCGGGAGATGTTCTCCACGAAGCTGATGACCTGATTGTTCCCGTCCACCCCGGCTTCCTGAGCATAGTCCACGATGGCGGCTTCAATGGATGCGTTCATCTGGAAGGCGATATCCTCCCGGGCACGGGAGACCGCCATCCGCCTCGAGGTATTGAGGGTCGACATGTTCGCCGAGCCGACGCCGTAGATGGCATCATCGGCCACAGGCGGATTGAGATACCAGCTCGGCGCACCGGCCTGCGCCGCCGGACTGTCATCACGCTCTTCCTCCGCTCCACCTGCGCACGATGCGATAAGCAGGACCGTCAACAGGACCAGTGCAATCATTGCAACCCGTTTCATCATCACCCTCCTCACGCGGCACACGCGCCGCACCTGCTCAAACATATACTCCACCCCCGACCAAAAAACAACACGAGTTCTTGCGCGGCCAACCCGGCGCCAACCCCGGCGCCAAACCCGGAAGCGTTGCTTGACCCGGCATACGGGCGGGTCTATACTTCACCACGCTATGATGAGCATAATCGTACGGGCGAAACGCCCGGTGTTTCTGGCTATGATCGTGGTCCTGGCTCTCGGGGCCTGCGCAACACCCTCGCGAACCGTTCAGCGAACCTCGGCCGATACCACGACGGACCTCAGCGGCCGGTGGAACGACACCGACAGCCGCCTCGTCGCCGAAGAGATGATCGGCGATCTCATGAACAGCGCCTGGCTCTCGAACTTCTCGCAGGAAGAGGGCCGCGAGCCGGTGGTCATCGTGGGGCGGGTGCGCAACCTCAGCTCGGAGCACATCGACACGACTCCGTTCATCAAGGACATAGAGCGGGAGCTCGTCAACAGCGGCCGGGTTACCTTCGTGGCCAGCGCCGAGGAGCGGGCCGCGGTGCGCGA
>CAYOFA010000041.1:1557-3203 GCA_964402885.1 uncultured Spirochaetaceae bacterium | reverse complement strand
CGCGATGTCTTCTACAACGAGCGGGACAAGGTCCTCTATCACCTCGATGTGGGGATGCTCTATCACTATGCCGATCGTCACGACGAGAGCACCCGGCATCTGACTGAGGCGGAGTTCCTCATCGAGGAGTACTTCACCAAAAGCATCAGCCAGGCCGCTGCCTCCCTTCTTATCAACGATACCACCCGGGACTACGCCGGCGAGGACTACGAGGACATCTACCTCAATGTCTTCAAGGCGCTGAACTTTCTCAAAGAGGATGATTTCGACGGTGCCTTCGTGGAGGTTCGTCGCATCAACAACAAGCTCAATCTGCTCGAGGACAAGTACCGGGGAATGGCTGCGGGCTACAACTCGGCCGAAGAAGCTCAAATGCAGTTCGAGCCCGGCGAGACCAACTTCCACAACTCGGCGCTGGCACGCTACCTCAGCATGATCATGTATCGCGCCGAGGGCGACTACGACAGCGCCCGCATCGACTTTCGAAGCATAGAGGCCGCTTTCAGGGATCAGCCGGGCGTATACGATTTCCAACAGCCCGATCTCTCCGACGCGCTCGATCCCTCCGTCGGACCGCGTCTGGTGGTGGTGGCCTTCACGGGCGAGTCGCCCACCAAACAGGCAGACACTCTGCGGGTCATTACCGAGACCGACCTCGTCATCATCCAGGGCGAGCGCGAAAACGACCAGGGAGTTCTCGAGACCACCCGTCTCGATGTCTTTCCCTTCCCCGGCGTAGAGGGGGGATTCCGCTTCAAGTTTCAGCTCCCCCGGATGGTGCTTCGCGGCAGCGACGTTGCGCGCATCGAGGTGCTCGTTGACGGACGGACCGTCGGGACGCTCGAGCGTATCGAGAGCATTCAGCGAGTCGCTCGCGAAACCTTCGAGGTGCGGAAGCCCATCATTTACCTCAAGACCATCACGCGGACGGTGATCAAGGGGATTCTCGCCGAGCGCGGAAAGCAGCAAATGCAGAACGCCGCGGCCGACGCCGGCACGCTCGGGGTGCTCGGAAGCATCGCGGCCGGCATCGCAACCGACGTGGCGGTGGATGCCAGTGAGCGGGCGGATCTGCGGATCTCCCGGTACTTCCCGGCATTTGCCTATGTCGGCGAGTTCGAGATACCGCAGGGCGAGCATACGGTATCGGTCCGGTACTTCGACGGGATCGGCAATATGCTCGGGCAGGAGTCATTCGGCCCGCGGATGATAGACGGGTCCGGAGTCAATCTGGTGACCTCGTACGTGCCGCGATAGGATGAAGCACAACAGGATGGAGCGGTGGAGGACACACGCATGAAGAGGTTTTCCGTGACAGGGACGATGCTTGCGCTGGTTGCCCTGGTTTTTCTCGCGGGTTGTGTGAGCGGGCCCGCCACGGGCGGGGGAGCGAGCGGCGGCGGTGCGAGCGGCGGGGCCTCCGGCAGTGGCGGGGTTCAGACGACCGCCGGCGGGGAGCCGATTCCCGAGTGGTACGAGGACCCCAAGAGCGTGTATCCGGACGACCAGTATCTCTCGGCCATCGGTTCCGGTGATACGCGGCGCGGGGCCGAGCAGGATGCCCTCGGCTCGCTGTCCCAGATATTCGAAGCGCGCGTTTCGGTGGATAACCGCATCAACGAGCGCTACCGCGAAATTGCGGGCTC
>CAYOFA010000041.1:0-1457 GCA_964402885.1 uncultured Spirochaetaceae bacterium | reverse complement strand
GCACTGATCGATCAGCTGCAGATCATCTCCGCTCCGCTTGCCGCCACGCTTCAGCTACCGTATGACGAGCAGGCCGTCGCCGAGCGCCGTCTGGAGGTGGCCTCCGAGATGGCCTACCGCGTCAATGTATCGGGCAGCGCCGCATCCCGGGTGGAGGAGGTCGTCGCCGGGGCATTGAGCTCGGAGGGATTTGTGGTGTCGGAGAGCGGGCCGCTCCTGGTGCGGGGCGCGGCGGAGCTCGAGTCTGCCGAGGGCGGGCGCTACGAGGAAGTGCGTTGGTACCTCAACCTCGAGTTCGTCGGGCCGGACGGCAACACAGTGGTTGCCTTCAATGAGCAGGACCGGGCCAGCGGCGTCAGTCAGGACGCGGCGCGGTCTTTTGCATACAGTGATATCGAAGAAGTTGCGAGAGAAGAGTTCGTGGGGCAGGTCATAGGGTATTTCGACAGTCTGGTAATTCAGTAGCCTGCGGGGGTCGTGGCGTCGCGCCGCCGTTGAACTCGTTTTCCGGTCGCGCGATCGCTCCCTCCCCTGCAGGTGTTTTGCCCCGCGGAAGCCGGCAGGTGAGGCCGGCGGCGCGTGAGGCCGGCGCCGTGCATTCAGGTCGGAGTGCGGGCCAACTCCTGGAGTCGCTCCACACGCTGAGATATGGCCGGATGCGAGCGGAAGACCGATGAGTCACGCTTTTTCGGGACCGGCAGCACCTGGTGCAGCATCGAGCGTCCCACATTGTCGATCTTCTGCAACGCCGAGGCCAGTGCGAGCGGCTCGTCGGTAAGCTCGACCGCACCGAGGTCCGCGGAGAACTCCCGCGACCGCGAAAGCGCCATCTGCAGAAGCACACTGGCGGCGGGCGCGAGAAGCAGGATCGCAATCAGTCCGAGCGGTATCTCGACGTCGCTCAGCAGAAGCACGGGCAGATACAGCAGCACGAGCAACCAGCCGACCCGCGAGATCACCACCGTTATCATCGCAATTGCCTCCGCAATACGATAGGACATGAGGTCGTTGTCGCGCACATGCGCCATTTCGTGAGCGAGTACCGCCCGGACCTCGTTTCTGCTGAGCGTGTCGAGGAGCGGAGGCGTGACGATCAGGATCGGGTGCTCGCGGCTCCCGAGGGTCGCGGCATTCATCAGGCCCGCCGGCAGCAGGTAAACATCCGGGGTGCGCGGTAGTTCGGCTCGCTCGGCAAGCTCCTCGAGTATGGCGTGCAGGGCCGGTGCGCTGGAGCGCTCCAGCGGCACGGCATTCTGCGGACGCAACTGCGATGCTCTGTTCTGGATGGTCACGAAAAAGAAGCTTCCCATTCCGAGGACGACGGCAAGGCCGAGCGCCCCGACGATCCGCAGGCCGCTGAGAAGGAGGACGCCGAGCATGAGGGCGAAAATGAGGACGGTCTGGACGAGCAGCACCCTGCGCTGCCTGCGGATTTCCCGGTGCATAGGGAAAAGGTA
>CAYOFA010000040.1:19091-20260 GCA_964402885.1 uncultured Spirochaetaceae bacterium | reverse complement strand
CCCATCACTCGCCTCATCGAATCGGGAGGTGAAGGCGTCGATGAGCTTCGAAACCGCGTCGAGGGCCTCACCGCGGGCGCCGTGGAAGCACTCCGGGCGCATGACGGGGAGACGCTCTCTGCGGCCCTGGCCGGCGAGCCCATCGGTGCGGAGCACCGCGAGGAGCTCGCACGCTCGCTCCCCGAGCGTGTCCTGCCTGTCGTTCTCGACCTCAACCGTGCAGCACGGTTCGTTCGTGGTCGCGTGGAGGCGAACGACGTATCTCCGGGGAGACGCGGGAGAGCCGGCCTGCGGAGCGGTGATCTGCTCTTCGACGTCCTGCATTTCGGCAACTGGGCGGTCGGAGAGAACACCGGCTTTCCCGATGAGTCCTTCGATCGGATCCTGGCGAGCCTCTTTCTCTCCTACCTCTTCAATCCCGACTACGCGCTCGCGGAGTTCTATCGCATGCTGGCCCCGCGCGGGCGGCTGCTCGTCTCGACCATGCGCCCCGACAGCGACGTTTCGACCATCTTCACCGACTACGTGGAGGAGGTGCGATCGCGTGCCGAATCCGGCGGCGATCTCGACTCCGCCCAGGCAATGCTCAATGAGGCCGCCGCGCTCTTCGAGCTCGAGGAGGACGGGCTTTTCCGCTTCTACACCGGAGATGAGCTCGCCGCGATGCTCGAGCAGACCGGATTCACCGGCATCACCGTGCACCGCTCGCTCGGCACACCGCCGCAGGCGATCATCGTGACGGGGGAGAAGCCCGAGCGATGAGTGGCTCCTACGAGGGACTCCGGATTCCCGCGGTTGCAGCCGAGCGGCTCGCGGCGTGGGGAGAGCATCCGGTCATTCGCGAGCTTCAGCCCGGCAAAGAGCCCCGCGCGATATCGGCAGCAGACTACCGCTCCCGCATCAGCGAGCTCGCCGCATGGCTCCGGGCCGAAGGGGTGAGCGAGAACACCGCGGTTGCGCTGTTCCTCGAGAACTCCATCGATCATCTGGTCATGCTCTTCGCGCTCTTCGAACTCGGCGCGGTGCCGGTCATCGCCAAGCTCGAGTATCGCAGTATCGAGCTCGATGAGATCTTCGAGAATGCCGATCCGGCGGTGGTCGCCACCGAGGCGGGGCACCTCGAGGTCCTCGCGCCCTACCTGGACGGGCGTCACGTGATCGAGCGGGGG
>CAYOFA010000040.1:7951-18991 GCA_964402885.1 uncultured Spirochaetaceae bacterium | reverse complement strand
GAGCACAAGCGCACCTGCAAGGTCGGCGGCGTCATGGTCGACCTCGAGGAAGTGAAGAAGGCCCTCTGCATGCATCCCGAGGTTCACGGCGCGCACGTCGAGTTTCGCGACGGCGCCGTGGAGGCAGGCCTCGAGGTCCGGTCGTCGGCCGATTTCGAGGAAACGCAGCGTGAAATCCGCGCATATTTGAAGCCCCGTATCGCGGCATATAAGGTTCCGCGTCGCTTCTACCGACCATAGGAATGAGCATATGAGTGAGCACCCGCAGATCGACTTGTCGGAAACGGACCTCAGAAACAGGGTCGTAGATATCGTAGCCGGAATCTCCCGCATCGACCCCGAGGATTTCGACGACGACGTTCTCATTCGCGAGGAGCTTGGTATCGACAGCCTGCAGGCGATGGAGATCGTCGCAGCCTGCGAAAAGTCCCTCGGCATCAGCATTGATGAGGGACAGCTCTACTGCGTCGAGACGGTCGGTGATTTCCTCGGCCTCGTCGAGACCCTCTACCGCTCCGGCGGCGAGCCGGACTAAACCTGCTTCCCGCATCATAGCCTCTTCTGACGGGCGCCCGGTTATAGCTTGAAGTGGGCTGCGGGAATCTGCAGAATGCATGGTGTGCGACGCTCACGAATTTATGGGTGACTCATGAGTAAGACTGTGGCGGGGGAGCTCCACGATGCTTTCGAGCGGGAGCTCATTACAAAAGCCGAACGCGACACACGCATCAGTACCGTCATTGCGAGTATACTCTTCACCCTGTTCGGTGTGCTCGACGTCTACATGTACCCCTCCTATCTGCGTGAGCTCTTCATCATCCGGGGAGGCGTTGTCCTCATAAGTGCGATCGTTCTCACGTTTTCCCTTCTCCTCCCTGATGACCGGCACGCTCGCCGCCTCGGAATGGTGGAGTATCTCGCCTGCACCCTTGCCATCGTGTTGATGGTGCACATCACCGAGGGCTACCTCAGCCCGTATTACGCGGGGATCAACCTCGTGCTCATCATCTTCCTCGCCATACTGCCGCTCGATCCGATGCGCGCGGGGATCGTCTGTGTGGTGACCTATGCGGCCTACATCATACCCATCGCCGTGGCCGGCAATATCACCGAAGTGGCGGTGCTGCTCAATAATAACTTCTTCTTCCTCTCGACCATCGTGCTGGTTGTATTGAGCTCGCACTTCGCCACCCGGCTGAGATTCCGGGAGTTCGCCGGGCGCTATAACCTTGCGCGTGCCAATGAAGAGTTGAAGACCCTCGACAAGCTGAAGTCCGAGTTCTTCGCCAACGTCAGCCACGAAGTGCGCACGCCCCTGACCTCCATCCTCGCGCCCCTGCAGGCTTTCTACTCCGGCGATCTCGGCCGTCTCACCGCGGAGCAGGAGCAGATCGTCAGCCAGATGTATCGAAACTCCCTCAAGCTCCTCGACATGATCAACCAGATGCTCGACTTCTCCCGTTTCGAGGCGGGCAAAGTCCAGCTGCGATTGAGCTGGCTCGATATCAACGAGTTCGTCGAGGACACCGTCTCGCTGTTCGAGGAGGTCACCGAGAGAAAGGGAGTGAAACTGCGCACGATCACCTCCGGTGAGGTGCCTGAAGCCTATCTCGACAGCGACAAGCTCGAGCGAATCCTCACGAATCTGCTTCGTAACGCCATCAAGTTCACCGAGGAGGGCTCGATTACGGTGCGGACCGGGCTTGCAGATGAGGTGGAGCCGGAGGGTGAGACGCAGGAGCATGAGCCGGCGCAGGGCGGCTCAATGATTTTCGTGGAGGTCGAAGACACCGGCATCGGCATCCCCGAGGATCATCTCCCCTTCATCATGGATCGCTTCAGGCAGGTCGACAGCTCGAGTACCCGTCGGTATGAGGGGACCGGTATCGGGCTGACCATCGTAAAAGAGTCGGTCGAGCTCATGAAGGGGCGCATTACCGCAGAGAGCACGAAGGGCAAGGGCAGTACGTTCAGGGTGGAACTTCCCGCCAATCTCGAAGAGCTCGCCCCGGAGGCCTTCCGCGAGCGGCGCCGGCGTGAGCGGCGGAAATCGGGCAGATCCGTCTCCTCCGGGCGTGACCGGCGGCGTCGGACACGGCGCACCGAAGACTTCGTCCGGGTCGCCGCGGACGAGCTCGCCCTCATGGAAAAGGAAATGCTTGCAAGCGGCGAGCGTGAACGTGAGGCGGCGGCCGCCGAGGTGCAGCAGACGAGTCCTGCCGAGGATCGTGTGCTGCTCGTGGAGGACAACCACGACCTGCGCTCCTACGTGGGCCGCATGCTCGCGGGGATGGGACACGAGGTGACGACCGCGGTCGACGGAGTGGACGGATGGCACCATGTCCAGGCCGACAACCCCGACGTCATTGTCTCGGATCTCATGATGCCGAACATGGACGGGTACGAGCTTCTGAAGCTGGTCAAAGCCACCGAAAGCTCCCGTCACATTCCCTTCATCATGATAACCGCCAAGCACGAGCTCGAGTCGAAGATCGAGGGACTCGATCTCGGTGCCGATGATTACCTGCCGAAACCCATCAACATCCGGGAGCTCGATGCGCGCGTGCGCAATCTCCGCAATATGAAGCGGTTCCAGCAGGCCGTCGCACGGGAACAGGAGCTGCAGAAGCGAATGGAGGATCTGTTGATGAGCTTCTCCGAGTCGCTCGAGCTGCGCCACCCCGACACCGCCGGGCACTCGCGCGATGTGCTCTCGCTCGGCCTCATGCTCTCATCGGAGATCGGTATCGCGCAGAGCCAGCGTCTGCGCGACGCGTTGCTGCTGCACGACATCGGTAAGCTCGGGGTCCCCGACCACGTACTCCTCAAGGAGGCATCTCTCAACGACGATGAGTGGGAGCTCATGAAGAAGCACGCCGAGTGGGGGGCGCAGCTTCTCGATAAGTTCGATACCTACCGGGACATCGCGCACATCGTGCTGGCGCATCAGGAGCGCTACGACGGCCGCGGGTATCCCAACGGCCTCGCCGGGGAGGCTATTCCTCTCGAGGCCCGCATTATCGGTGTTGCGGACGCTTATCACGCCATGACGGCCGACCGACCCTACCGAAAGGCTCTGACCCCCGCCCACGCCGCTCGCGAGATCCTCAAGAACCGGGGTGCACAGTTCGATCCCGTGCTGGCGAATGCCTTTGTCCGGGCGCTGCTGAAGAGCGGCGAAATCAGCGAGAGCGACCTCGACGGCCTCGAGGTTCCGGAGCTGCGGCCGGTCGGCAGCTGAGGTCGTAGCGCCGCGGGAACGGCTTTGATATACTTCATTCCCGTATGCAATCCGATGTACGAATAACCGACGACACGGCTGACGCGGTTGCCGACTTTCTCGGCGAGGGTGGGTACACCGCGCCCCTCATCGTCTCCGACCCTAACACCCATCGTGCCGCCGGCCGACAGCTCGCGAGCTCGCTGTCCGCGCTCGGAGTTGCGGTGGAAGAGTTCGTCCTTGCGCGGGAGAAGCCGGCGGCGGATGCGGAGGCGGTGGGCGACATCCTTATCGGCTTTGAGCGCACCCCGGATGTCGTGATCGGCGCGGGAGCCGGCACCGTCACCGACATCGCGAGGCTCGTGGCGCATCGCATGGACCGCCCGTTCGTGTCGTATCCGACCGCTCCTTCGGTGGATGCCTACGCCTCGCCGACCTCGGCGATGACCTTCCGCGGGGTGAAGAAGACCGTGCCGGCGCGCGCCGCAGAGGTCGTATTCGCAAACACTACGGTACTCTCCGCTGCTCCTCATGACATGATCGCGGCGGGGTTCGGCGACATGGTGGCAAAGCTCACCTCCACACCGGACTGGGAGCTTGCCGCGGTCGTTGCCGAAGAAGGCTTCGACGGGGATATCGCCGCACGAAGCCTCCGCGCCGCGGAGTCCTGCGTTGCCGAGGTTGATCTCATCCGCAGGCACGAGCCTGCGGGGGTCAGCACGCTGCTCGGCGGCCTCATCGATTCGGGCGACTGCATGCGTGACTGGGGCGGCTCCCGGCCGGCCTCGGGCAGCGAGCACCTGCTGTCCCACTTCTGGGAGATGCGGGCGGCGCGTGTCGGGGAACCTTCGGCCCTGCACGGCGGCAAGGTTGCCGTCGGTACACTGGTCATCGCCGGGCTCTTCGAGCGGCTCGCCGGGATGGGCGCCGCGGAGCTCGAACGCAGAGTCACCGCCGCCAAAATGCCGGCCGCATCGACCCTTCGCGAGGCCGCGGTGCGCGGATTCGGGGCCGCCTCGGCCGATACGCTTCTCCAGGGCCACATTCTTACGACCATGGGCGAGGAGCGGTTTCTGGAAATGGCGCGAACCGCCGCGGGAGCCGCCGAGCGCATCATCGAGATCGCCGCATCCGCGCCGACAGCGAAGCGCATCCGTGAGCTCATGCGTCGCGTCGACGGCCCGGTCCATCCGCGCGATATCGATCTTTCACTCGATGATGTGCGGGATGCGCTGGCCTCGGGGCACTTCATTCGCAACAGATTCGGGCTTCTCGTGTTCTGGCATCTGTTTTCCCTCGGCGGGCTCGACGACCTGGTCGAGGAGGTCTTCGCGTAGCCATGCGACGGGTCGCCGTACTCACGCTGTCATCTATTCTGCTTGCCACCATGTCGGTGTTCGCGGAAGATTTCGTAGAGCATGACGATGATGTTCTCCGTGTGGCGGCCGTGCAGGTGGAGGTTGTCGAAGAGACGTTTCTCGACATCGAGGAGTTCGAGTCGCACGTCGAGAGACTCGTTGCCGAGGCCGAGCACCGCGGCGCCGAGCTCGTCGTATTCCCGGAGTACATAAACGTCTTTCTCCTCTTTGAATCGTATGCGCCGCTCATCCGGCGTGCGACCTCGATGGATGACGCCCTGCGCGAGCTCTCGGCAATGGTAGACGGGGCGCCCACGACGGAAACCCTGCAGGCGCTGCTTCGACGGCATGCACCGTCTGTGGAGCGGATCGTGCGCCGTATGTGGAGCGATCTCGCGCGTGAATACGGTGTTGCTATCGTCGCGGGAACCTACTTCGCGCCGGCCGCAGAGGAGCGCATTCGCAACAGGGCGATCGTCTTCGATGAGGACGGGAGTCTGCTCTACGCGCAGGACAAGGTGTTTCTGACTGCCTTCGAGGCCGACGTTCTCGGTCTTGCGGAAGGAGATCTCCACGCGGCCGAGACTTTCGAGATTGACGGATTCGAGATCGGATTGACGATCTGTCGCGACTCGTTCTTCTCCGACTGGGAGCCGGAGCTCGGAGGCGCGGACCTCTGGCTCGAGCTCCGTGCAAACGGCGAGCTCTATACCGAGGAAGTGCGCCGTCGATTCGAAGGTGCGCTTCCCGAGCGGGTCGGGGCGACCTCGGCCGCGGCCGGTGTGAGCGCGAGCCTGACGGGGAGCCTGCTCGACCTCGTGTGGGAGGGGCCATCTTACGCGGTCGACGGGCTCGGGCGGCGCGTAGGTGCTTCCGACGAGGTGCGCGGGAGCGGCCTGCTGCTTACCGAGGTGCGGCGGCCCGATGCGCATCGAGCCGGGGCGTCGCGGCCTGCCGGATCCCGGTAGCGTTCTCCCGGCGCGCGGTCTCGTGCTACACTTCCCGCATGGCAATCGCAGCGATAGAAGCCGGAGGCACGAAGTTCATCTGTGCGCTCTTCGATGACGGGGGGCGCGAGCAGATCCGTGTCCGGATAGAGACCGGTGTCCCGTCCCAGACGCTCGACGAGGTCCGGACATTCTTCCTGGAGAACTCGACACACGACTCCGTCTCATCGGTCGGCATCGGCTCCTTCGGTCCCATCAATGTCGACCCGGACAGCGAGGACTACGGGCGCATACTGCAGACGCCCAAGACCGCCTGGATCGGGGTGAATCTCAGGACGGCCATCCAGAGCGTGCTCCCCGTGCCCGTATCGGTGGAGACCGATGTAAACGTGGCGGCGCTCGCCGAAAGTGAGGCAGCGGGCGAGGCGGTTCAATCGCTGGTGTATGTGACCGTCGGCACCGGCCTCGGGGTCGGCATGGCCCTCGAAGGGCGCCTGCTGCCTCTCAGGCGGCATCCGGAGATCGGCCACATTCGCCCTCGCCGCAGCCCCGAAGAGCAGGCGGCTTTCAGCGGGGTGTGTCCCTATCACGGAGACTGCCTCGAGGGGGTAGCAGCCGGGCCGGCCATGCGCGCGCGGTGGGGACAGGCCGCTGAGACGCTGCCGACCGATCACGAGGCCTGGGATCTGGAGGCCGACTATCTGGCGCAGGGTGTCGCAACCCTCATGCTGTCGTTTTCTCCCGACCGCCTGGTGCTCGGAGGCGGGGTCATGGAGCAACAGGGTATGTTCGAGCGCATTCGCGACGAGGCGCACCGTCTGCTGGGCGGTTACCTCGAATATGCCTCCGAACGCGCGGTGCTCGATCGTGTCGTCGTGCCCCCGTCGCTCGGCGGCGATGCGGGGATCCGCGGTGCCTACCTCATCGGACGTCAGCTTGACAGGTCCCGATAGGGTGCGTAGCATTTCCCCCATGCGGCGAGGTGGCGATTTCTTTTCGCCTCACACGCACGGGTTCGTCCGCGTCGGCGTGGCGGTACCTCGCGTGCGCGTGGCGGACGTGGCCTACAACACCGGTCGAACCCTCGAGCTCATGCGGCGGGCCGACGACGCAGGGGTCTCCCTTCTCACCTTTCCCGAGCTCGGGCTTTCCGCCTACTCCAACGACGACCTCTTCCAGCAGGACGCCCTCCTCGACGCCGTGCGGGAGGGCCTCTTCGAGGTCGTGGAGGCGAGCACGACCCTCTCGCCGGTCTTTCTTGTCGGCGCACCGCTGCGGTTCGAGCAGAAGCTGTTCAACTGTGCGGTGGTCGTGCACGGGGGGCGGATCCTCGGGATCGTTCCCAAGTCCTACATTCCGAACTATCGTGAGTTCTACGAGAAGCGGCAGTTCGCATCCGCCGCGGCCGCCGCGGAACCCGAGGTGGATCTCCTCGGAATGCGCGGCATTCCCTTCGGCGCCGACCTCGTATTCAGTGCCGAGGGTTTCGAGGAGCTCACCTTCGCGGTGGAGATCTGCGAAGATCTCTGGGCGCCCATCCCGCCGACGACCTACGCCGCTCTTGCCGGTGCGACCGTGCTTGCGAATCTCTCGGCGAGCAATATCACGATCGGCAAGGCCGACTACCGCGATACCCTTGCCGCCGGTCATTCCGGTCGCTGCGTCTCCGCCTATCTCTACGCCGCGGCCGGTTCCGGGGAGTCCACGACGGATCTTGCCTGGGACGGGCATGCGCTGATATACGAGAATGGCCGTCCGGTCGCAGAGACCGAGCGCTTCAGCGAGGAGGAGCAGCTCATCAGCGCCGACGTGGATCTCGAGATGCTCGTGCAGGAGCGCACGCGACTCACCAGTTTTACAGACGCCGCCGGTGCTCACCGCGAGCGCGTCTCCCGCCTACGGCGCATCTCCTTCGAGTTCGAGCTTCCGCACCTCCCGGAGGCCGGGGCGGCGGGTGCCTCGCTTGCGCGCGAGATTCCGAGATTCCCCTACGTGCCCGCCGACGCCGCCCGGCGCGACGAGCGCTGCTTCGAGGCCTACAACATACAGGTGCACGCGCTCGCCCAGCGGCTGCGGCAGACCGGTATCGAGCACGCCGTGCTCGGTATCTCGGGCGGCCTCGATTCCACCCAGGCCCTCATCGTCACCGCGAAGACCTTCGACCTGCTCGGGTTGCCGAGGACCAACATTCACGCCTACACGATGCCCGGGTTCGCCACGAGCTCCGGCACGCGCGAGAGCGCCCATGCTCTCATGACCGCCCTCGGTGTGAGCGCCGCGGAAATCGATATCCGTCCGTCATGCATGCAGATGTTTCGCGACATCGGTCATCCCTTCGCCGAGGGAGAGGAAGTGTATGATGTCACCTTCGAGAACGTGCAGGCGGGCGAGCGGACCAGCCACCTCTTCCGGCTTGCGAACCACCTCGGGGGGCTGGTCGTCGGCACGGGTGATCTGAGCGAGCTCGCCCTCGGATGGGCCACCTACGGGGTGGGCGACCACATGTCGCACTACAACGTCAACGCCTCGGTTCCGAAAACGCTGATTCAGCACCTGATCCGCTGGGTGATCGACTCGGGGCAGTTCGATGCGCCCACCTCCGAGGTTCTGCGGGTGATCCTCTCCACCGAAATATCGCCGGAGCTGGTTCCCGCCGGTGAGGGGGAGACTGAAGCGCCCGCACAGAGCACCGAGGAGAAGATCGGGCCCTACGAGCTGCAGGATTTCCATCTCTATTACATCACCCGATTCGGCTTTCGGCCGAGCAAGGTGGCCTATCTGGCCTACGTCGCCTGGGCCGATGCCGAGGCCGGCCGCTGGCCGCCGGGTATGGCCGAGGAGGATCGCCGCAGCTACGACCTCCCGCAGATCAAGCACTGGCTCGGTGTCTTTCTTACCCGATTTTTTCGTTCGCAGTTCAAGCGAAGTTGCGTTCCGAACGCCCCGAAGATGGGCTCCGGCGGGTCGCTCTCGCCGCGGGGGGACTGGCGCGCGCCGAGCGACAGCGAGGCGGCGGTGTGGCTCGCCGAGCTGGAGAAGCACGTCCCGGGCGACGGCGCCCCGGGTGCCGTCCAGGATCCCGGCGCCCCCGGCGGAGGGACATGATGAGCACGCGCAGCAACACCTGCCTCGCGGGCGACGTCGGCGGCACAAAGACCAACCTCGCCCTCTTCACCGAGGACTCGGGCATCCGCAACCCCCTGCACGAGCGGACCCTTCCGAGCGGCAGCTTCGAAACCCTCGAGGAGCTCGTCGAGGAGTTCCTTCGCGAGACCGACGTGCGCCCGGGCCGGGCCGCGTTCGGGGTCGCGGGGCCGGTGGTCGAGGGGGAGGCCCACATAACGAACCTGCCCTGGCGCATAAGCGAGACGAGGCTCGCCGAGCGGCTCGGTCTCGACCGGGTAACCCTGGTGAACGACCTCGTAGCCATCGCGAAGTCGGTGCCGGTGCTCGGCGGGGAGGACCTTCAGACGCTGAACACCGGCGAGCCGGTCGAGACAGGACCGATCGCAGTGGTCGCCCCGGGTACCGGCCTCGGCGAAGCCTATCTCGTGTGGCACCGGGACGGCTACCATGCCTACCCCTCGGAGGGCGGGCACGCCGACTTCGCGCCCCTCGACGCAGAGCAGATGGAGCTCCTCAGCTACATGCAGCCGAAGGTCGGCCACGTGAGCTACGAGTACGTGTGCTCAGGAACCGGCATGTCCTATCTCTACCGGTTCCTGCGGGATACCGGCAGGGTGCATGCGCCCCCGGAGGTCGACCGTGCGGTCAGCGAGGCTGAGCAGCCTACCCGTGCCATCTTCGAGCGCGCCTTCGGAACGGAGGAGCCGGCGGAGATCTGCGTCGAGACCGCCCGCCTCTTTGCCCGCATCCTCGCCGCCGAGGCGGGAAACATGGCGCTCAAGGTGCTCTCTCTCGGGGGTGTCTACCTCGGCGGTGGCCTTCCGCCGCGGATGCTCTCGGTCCTGCGTGAGCCGTTTTTCATGGAGCGCTTCAGAGAGAAGGGACGTTTCGAGCGCATCGTTTCGAAGTTCCCGGTGCACGTGATGATGAACTCGAAGACCGCTCTCTACGGGGCCGCCGAGGCCTGCCGGGACGGCTGACGCCCTGGGCACCGCTTCCGGATTTCTTTGACGATTTCAGCGACTCGTGCCAGAATAGATGAGGAAATCAGCAGAAAACGGAGGCCTCTGTGTACTCATCGTATGATATCTTGAGCACCGTGACCGCGCCCGCACTCGGTTGTACGGAGCCGGCCGCCATCGCCCTCTCGGCCGCGGCCGCGGCCACCCTTCTCGAGGGGCAAAGCATTACAGCGATCGAGCTCACGCTCGACCCGAACATCTACAAAAACGCCATGGGCGTGCTCATCCCGGGAAGCGGGGGACGATGCGGCATCGAGCTCGCCTCAGCGATGGGCGCCGTCGGCGGCGACGCCTCCCGCAAGCTGCAGACGCTGACGTCGGTGGGGGAGGCTGAGCTCGCGCGTGCGGATGTCCTCCTCTCCGAAGACCGGGTCCACGCGCATCTCGATGAGAGCCGGACCGAGCTCTACATCCGGACCGAGATTCACACGGAAGCGGGCACGGTCGAGGCAACTGTCGGAGGTCTGCACGACCGTGTGGTCGAGCTGCGCCGCGACGGGGAGCCGGTTACCGAGCATCCCCTCCTGCCCGACTCAGGTGGCGGCGGCGATCCCGTGGCGGAGCTCGAGCAATGGCTGCGCGAGCAGTCCTTCACCTCGCTCATGCAATTGGCCGTGGAGCTCACGCCCGAGGCGGAGGAGATCGTGCGTCAGGGCGTCGAATACAATACGGCTCTCGCGGATTACGGCCTCGAGCACGCGACGGGTCTCGGGGTCGGTGCGAGCATCGAGGAAGCAGTCGAGGCGGGGATCATGTCGGACGACCTCATTACTGCGGCGCGAAGGATCGCGGCGGCGGCTTCTGACGCACGCATGGGCGGGGCACCGCTACCGGCGATGAGCTCATCGGGAAGCGGCAACCACGGCATCGTGGCCACGAATGTGGTCGCGGCGGCAGCGCGGCAGCTCCGCTCCCGAGACAGGTTGATGCTCGAGGCCGTGTCGATAGCCCACATCGTGACGGCGTACATAAAGGCCCACACCGGCCGTCTGTCCGCGCTCTGTGGTACCGCCGTGGCGGCGGGAGCCGGGGCCGCGGCCGGGATCGTTCACCTGCGCGGCGGCCATGCCGATCAGATGGCGAGCGCCGTGACGAATGTCATCGAGGATCTGGCCGGCATAGCATGTGACGGCGCGAAGGCGAGCTGCGCCCTCAAGGTTGCAACGGGAGCAGGCTCCGCGGTACAGGCTGCGATGCTCGCGGCGGCAGACCGCCGCGTGCCGGGGTCGGAGGGAATCGTCTCGGACGAGGTCGAGCAGACCGTCCGCAACCTGGGCAGGCTGAGCAAGCCCGGGATGGTCGAGACCGACCGCACCATCCTCGGCATCATGATGGACGAGGAGGCGCGGCGGGCGGAGGCGGCCGCC
>CAYOFA010000040.1:4407-7851 GCA_964402885.1 uncultured Spirochaetaceae bacterium | reverse complement strand
GCGGGCGGAGGCGGCCGCCGGCTGATCGGCCCGGCGGCTACTGCACGGTAACGTGATCGCGGCGGCGGTCGAGGAAGCGGTACTTTATCGTCAGAAGCGAGGGCACGACTATCAGGGTCATCACCGTCGCGAAGGTGAGCCCGAAGAGCATGGTCAGCGCAAACGCCTTCCAGTACTCCGCCGACTCGGAGCCGACCTGAATCGAGAAGCTGTGCACGTCGAAGCTGACACCAATCGCCATCGGAATGAGCGCGAGCACGGTCGTCAGCGCGGTCAGCAGCACCGGGCGCAGACGGGTGCGGCCCGCCTCGATGAGCGCCTCGCCCCAGGGCATGCCGTCGCGTATGAGGCGATGGGTGTAGTCCACCAGCACGATGCAGTTGTTCACCACGACGCCCGCGAGCGCGATACAGCCGATGCCGGACATGATGATGACGAAAGCCTGCCCGGTGATCAGAAAGCCCCACAACACGCCACCGATGGACAGGAACACGCTGAAGAGGATGACGAAGGGATCCGCCACCGAGTTGAACTGGGCGATGAGCACGACGAAGATCAGAAAGAGCGCCACCACGAAGGCCTGCAGGAGAAACGTGGTGGACTCCGAGCGCACGTCGAATCCAGCCCCGGCGCCGATGGCGTAGCCCTCCGGCAGCCCGGCCTTCATCTCGTCCACGCGCGTGTTGATCTCGCCGAGGACCTCCTGCCGGTTCGTCGCGGTTTCCTCGAAGTTGGCCCAGACATTCACTGCCCGGTTGAGATTTCGCCGCTTGACGACGCCGAGCGATGAGCGCGGTGAGATCTCGGAGACGGCGCTCAGCGGAACGCGACTCCCGTCGTGGGCGACCACTTCGAGGTTCTGCAGCATGTGCAGGGAGTCGCGTGTATCCTCCGTGTAGCGCAGGACGATATCGTACTCGTCCTCGCCCTCGCGGTAGTTGCCGATGGTGCTCCCGTTTATGGCGGTGCGGATGGTCGAGGCGATCTCCCGGGTGGAGAGCCCGTAGTAGGCTGCCTTGCCCCGGTCGATGGCCACGCGATACTCCGGCCTCGATGCCTCGTAATCGGAGTCGATGTCCTTGAGCTCGGGATAGCCCCGCAGAATCTCGAGGACGGACTCACTGATGTCTCCGATGACCTGGTAGTCCTCCCCGCGAACCTCGAAGGACACGTCGTCGCCGGTCGGCGGACCGCTGTCGCCCTCCTCGATCTTCACCACCGCGCCGGTAATGCTTTTGACCCGTTCCCGGAGTGAAGCCAGCGCGGTCGAGCCGCGAATCTCGCGCTCGTTGAAGGGCGCGTAGGTCAGATTGATGGAGGCGAGATGGGTCTCGGTGTCTCCCCCCGAGCGCCCGGCGATGGTCTCATAACTCTCGAGTGATGCAGGTGTGCTCTCCACGACGGACTCGAGGCGCCGGGCGACCTCATTGGTACGATCGAGCGGTGTGCCCTGCGGCGCTTCGATATGGACCCGGGCGCGCTCGGGGTCGAGGTAGGGGAAGAACAGGGGGTCCTTTCCGAACATGCCGAAGAGTACGATGCCGAGGATCACCACGCCCGAGACGGCGCCGATGGTGGTCCAGGGCCGCGAGGTTGCTTTGTAGAGGAAGCGCCCGTACCAGTCGCGGAATCGAGCGAAGGTGCCGCTGCCCTCATTCATCTTGTTGCGCGCACTTTCCGACACGTTCATGAAGTTGGCGCAGAAAACGGGGTTGATCGCCACGGCGACCAGAAGCGAGCTTGAGAGTACGACTATGACGGTCTTGGGCAGGAAAGACATGATATCGCCCATGATCCCCGGCATGAAGATGATCGGGAAAAAGGCAAGACAGGTGGTGATGGTGGACGCGGCGATCGGCCCGGCGACCTCCTTCGACCCGTCAATGGCCGCCTGCACGCGGTTCTTCCCCATCGTGGCATGACGGAAAATGTTTTCCACGATGACGATGCCGTTGTCGACGAGCATACCCAGCGCGAGGATCAGGCTGAAGAGCACGATCATGTTGAGCGTGATGCCGAGCAGCTGCAGCACGAAGAAGGACAACAGCATCGAGAAGGGGATGGCCAGGGAGACGAAGAGAGAGTTCCGCCGGCCGAGGAAAAAGACCGTAACCAGGAGCACCAGCATGAAGCCGCTGAACATGTTGTTCTCGAGGTCCGCAATCATGTCCCGGATGTAGCGCGACTCATCATAGGTGACGACCACCTCCGTCCCCGGCGGAAGCGTGGGCTCGAGCGTGTCGATCTGCGCGCGCACCGTATCGGCCATGTCGAGTATGTTCGCCCCGATACGCTTTTTTACCGACAGCGTGATGGCCGGTGTGCCGTTGAGCCGCGAATAGGTCTCCGGTTCGGTGTTGCCGAAGCTGACCCGAGCGACTTCTTCGAGCGGCACGTTCACCCCGTTTGCGTTCACGAAGATGTTGCGGAACTCGCGCGGGTCCTCGATCTCGCCGGTGACCGAAAGACCGAAGTTCCGCTCCGGGTTCATCAGCCGTCCGCCGGGAATGGAGGTGTTCTCGCTCTGCACCGCACCGATCACGTCGTCGACGGAGAAGCCGTAGCTTCTCAGGCGTACGGGATCGACCTCGATGAGGACCTCTTTCTCGGGGTTGCCCGCGATATCGACCTCGAGCACACCGGAAATGCCCTCGAGATCCTCCCTGAAGCGCTCGGCCGATGCATCGATGAGCTCCACTCCCTCGGGATGGGAGAGAACCACCTGAAAGAAGGGCCAGTCCGAAACGCTGAACTCGCGCACCGCCGGCTCATCCGCCCCGTCGGGGAGGCCGGGGGAGGCCAGGTCGACGCGGTCCTTCACCCGCCGCAGCGCCGTCTCCACGTCCACGTCGGAGGTGAACTCCACGAAGATGAAGGAGACGTTCTGTCGGCTCTCGGAGGTGATCTCCGCAAGGCCCTCCATGCCGTCGAGCTCCTGCTCGAGGGGCTGGGTGACCAGGCTCTCGATGTCCCGCGCGGACACACCGACGTAGGTCGTGTTTATGAAGATGTAGGGTTGCTCGATCTCCGGGGTCGACTCCCGCGGGAGCTGGGCGTACGCCACGATGCCCATGATGATGATCAGAACGGCGAGGGCGAACACCGCCATATGTTTCTTGATGAACAGTTCTACCATTGCGGGGTGCCCTCTTACTCGACGATGCGAACGGTAGAGCCGTCGCCGACCTGGTTGATTCCCTCTGTAATCAGCTCGTCGCCCGGCTCGAGACCCGTGGTGATCACCGTGTGGGTGTCACTCGACGGGCCAATGGTCACCGGCACGCGGCGTGCGGTGGTCGAGTTTGCGATCATCACGAAGCTCTCCGTCCCCCGGGTCTGGACGACGTGAGAGGGAACGACGATTTCATCGGGCATCTCCCGGAGGGCCAGCCGCACATTGGCGGTCGAGCCGGAGAGGAGCGCGCCATCGGGGTTGTCGACGAG
>CAYOFA010000040.1:0-4307 GCA_964402885.1 uncultured Spirochaetaceae bacterium | reverse complement strand
CGCGTCCAGCCAGGCAAGGTGAGCGTTGTCGACGGCCACGGGGGAGGAGTTCCCGACTTCGAGGAAGCGCTGCTCCCGCTCGTAGGCCTCACGCGCGATCCGCTCGCTGAGTCGCGCCGTCTCATAGCGGCTGACTGCCTGCTCGGCATCGACACGGGCAAGCGACTCGCCGGTCTCGACGCTGTCGCCGACCGAGGCGCTGATCTCGGTAACGCGGCCGCCTGTGGCCGACACCAGACGTGCCTCGCGGACCGCCCGGATCTCACCGTAGTACTCGCCGTATTCCACGAATGTCTGCGGCTGTACCCTCTCGACCCGAACGGGCACCGACTGTGTGTCCTCCGACGCTGCAGGCTCGGATGCTCCGCCGCAGCCCGCGAGCGCGCCCGCGAGAAGCAGAACGCCCGCGGCAACTAGTCCTGACGATATGCGCTTCATGATACCGGTTATGACCTCCCACTATGGAGAATTGGCCGAAGCGATGTGTGTTGTCGGTGTACTCGACGATGTGAAGAGACCGAGACCCCACCTGCGTTCACATTCAATCGGAATATATCGATTATCTTGACGCTTCTCAATAGCTGAGCAAAAAAATGCGATGCAATACGCGCCGGACCACGCGGCGCGACGCCGTGCAGCGCCGGACCCCGCGCTGAACGGCCGCGTGCCGCGCCGGCAGGTCCGTGCCCATGCCGTCATGTGACCTTCGATCTCACCCTGAACCTCTCCTGGTCCCAGGCTCGGGTTTCCAGAATGTCCCGCAGCGCGGCGGCCGTGTCCCACGCATCCACGTAGCGCACGTACAGCGGCGCGAAGCCGAAGCGCAGCACATCCGGTGCCCGAAAGTCGCCGATGAAGCCCCGCTCGATGAGCGCCTGCATGACCGCATATGCCTGCGGATGTCGGAAGGAAACCTGGCTGCCCCGCGCCTCTGCATCCCTGGGGCTCACAAGCTCCACATTGAACTCGCCGCAGCGCTCCTCCACGAGCTCGATGAAGTACTCCGCCAGGGCGACCGACTTCTCGCGGATCCGGTTCATGTCGACGCCGTCGAAGACGTCGAGGGCGGCATCGAGAGCCGCCATGTTGAGGATGGCGGGGGTCCCGACGCGGTTTCGCTCGATGCCCGTGGCCGGTCGATACTCGAGGTCGAAGGTAAAGGGGGCCTCATGGCCGAGCCAGCCCGAGATCGGCGGCCGTACCGTGTCGAGGTGGCGCTCGGCGACGTAGAGAAATGCCGGCGCGCCGGGGCCGCCGTTCAGATACTTGTAGCCGCAGCCCACGGCGAAGTCTGCGCCGACCGCATCGAGCTCGATCGGCATGGCCCCCGCACTGTGGGCGAGATCCCACAACATGAGTGCGCCGTGCTCGTGCGCGCGCCGGGTAACCGCCTGCATGTCGTGGCGGCGGCCGGTGCGGTAGTTCACGTGCGTGGCCATGACCACGGCGGTGTTCTCATCAATCGAATCGATGAGCCTCTCTTCGTCCACCACCCGGAGGCTCGCCGTGCCCCCGAGGAGCTCGCCGAGGCCCTGCGCCACATAGAGGTCGGTCGGGAAGTTTCCACTGTCGGAGAGGACGGTGCCGCGATCGGGATTCATTTTCAGGGCCGCCGCGAGCAGCTTGAAGACGTTCACGGAGGTGGAATCGGCGCAGACGACCTCCCCGTGTTTCGCCCCGATGAGCGGGGCGATGCGCCCGCCGACGCGGGAGGGGAGATCCATCCAGCCGTGGACATTCCAGCTCGTAATGAGGTCGCGGCCCCACTCCTCGGTGACGACCCGATTCACCCGTTCGGCCACAGTCTTCGGGAGCGCGCCGAGAGAGTTGCCGTCGAGATACACCACGCCGGCCGGCAGGTCGAAGCGATCCCGCAGGTTCTTCAGCGGGTCGTCCCGATCGAGGCGCTCGGCATCTGACCGCGAGTTCCATGATGACATGATAATGGCCTGATGATAGCAGAGTAGCGGCCTGCCAACAACAAAAACCTGCGTTCACCGGGTTCTGCATGCAGAAACAGGCGAAAAATGCAAGAATACTCGCGTTTTCATGAAAGAATATTGACAAAGGCCGCCTATGTCGTCATCGTCTCTCTCCAAGTATCTCCGATCGGGAACGGTATGGAGAGATGGCACAGGGGTTCCCGCTTCGAAGAACTGGTTTGCGGACCCGCGATTCTTTTATTCCTTTAGGAGGAGTGTATGGCACAGGCAAAGGTCTACTACGACCGAGATGTGAACCCGGAATTGATGCATAAAAAGCGTCTTGCAGTCATCGGTTTCGGTTCTCAGGGGCACGCGCACGCGCTGAACCACCAGGACAGTGGTGTCGAGGTACGTGTCGGGCTCCGCCCGGGGAGCAAGAGCGCCAAGCGCGCAGAGGAGAAGGGCCTCAAGGTGCTCCCGATCGACGAGGCGGTGAAGTGGGCCGATGTCATGATGGTCCTCGTCCCCGATACGCGTGCCCCCGCGGTGTATGAAGAGTTCATCGCCCCGAACCTGCGCGACGGGCAGATGATCATGTTTGCCCACGGATTCAACATCCGCTACGGCACCATCAAGCCGCCGAAGACCGTGGACATCGCCATGGTCGCGCCCAAGGGCCCCGGTCACCGCGTGCGCGAGACATACGAGGAAGGTGGCGGCGTACCGGCACTCATCGCCATCGAACAGGACGCAACGGGTCAGGCGAAGGAGCTCTCTCTTTCCTACGCCGCGGCGCTCGGTGCTACCCGTGCGGGCGTCCTCGAGACAACCTTTGCCGAAGAGACCGAAACGGATCTCTTTGGTGAGCAGGTCGTGCTCTGCGGCGGCGTATCGAGCCTCGTCACCACCGCCTTCGAAACCCTCGTGGAAGCCGGGTACCAGCCCGAGATCGCATACTTCGAGTGCATGCACGAGCTCAAGCTCATCGTCGACCTCATGTACCGGGGCGGTCTGAACTACATGCGCTACTCGGTCAGCAACACCGCGGAGTACGGCGACTACGTCTCCGGTCCCCGCGTCATCAACGACCAGACCCGTGCGGAGATGAAGAAGATTCTCGCGGAAATCCAGGATGGCACGTTCGCGAACGGCTGGGTCAAGGAAAACGAGACCGGCGGCAAGAAGTTCCTCGAGCTTCGCGCGAAGAACGAGAAGCACATTATCGAGGACGTGGGCGCCCGCCTCCGCGAGCTCATGCCCTTCCTCAACCCGATCATCGCCACCCCGAGCGAGGGGATCAAGGGCGAATAGCCCCGCGATTCGGGCCTGTCGCCGGCGCGCCGGCGCATGAAGCACGACTGAAAGCCATGAACGGCGGCCGTCCCATCCGGGGCGCCGCCGTTTTTGTATTCACTGCACGCGTCGATAGAGCCGCTTCGCGGCCCACATCAGCACAGGCGCAACCGCGAGACCCGCTACGACGTCGATCGCATAGTGCGCGTAGATATAAACGGTCGACACGCACAGCAGTACGAAAAGCGCGAGGTAGACGCGAAACAGCCGCGGAAGGTGGGGACGCAGAAGCAGTACGGCGATGAGGCCGATCGCGACATGTGAGGACGGGAAGGCCGCCCCCGCGAGTGTCATCCGGTTGAATATCGCGCGCATGAGAGGCACAAAGACGTAGCCCTCGAATTCGGTGTACCAGCTCCTGTTGAGACTCTCGAAGAAGTACTTCGGCCCCTGCACGGGGAAGAACACGTACCAGACGTAGAGGAAGGCGAACGCGGTAATGGTGATGAACACCGCACGCCGTGCCGCCTCATCGCGGCCGTACAGGAACATGATCCAGAAACCGGTCGTGAGAATGAGATAGTAGGAAAAATACCCGAAGAACACGAGCTCGTTTACCGCCGGCAGGTGGGAGAGTGCCTCGGAGAACGTCAGAGCCGGTTGAAACCCGAACACCGCCTCCTCGAGCCCGGCGAACAGGGCGTCGAGCGAAACCGGCCCCCACACCGACTGTGACAGAAGAATCACCTCCGCAAAATAGGGCCCGTAGAATGCGTGGACGTAGAAGGTCCGAGCGAACCGCATTACCCGCGGCGCAGGCCCGTGCGGGAAGCGTCCGGCGACGCGGTCCTCGAGCGCCGACAGAAGCGGCGGAAGCCCGCAGGCAGCCGCAAAGGCCGCGGCGACGGCGAGATGCCGCGCCGCTCCGTCCGTTGCCGCCGCCCCATCCGCCGTGCCGACGACGGCAAGGATCACGTTCATGAGGGCGAAGAAGATGTTCACGGCGTAGAAGGTGATGTCTACGGGCTCGCGGACGGCAGGCGCGGCCCGCACGATGTGCATGAAACGATTCACCGCAATGCTCCGATT
>CAYOFA010000039.1:16038-20398 GCA_964402885.1 uncultured Spirochaetaceae bacterium | reverse complement strand
TGATCCGTATCCTCATGCCCGTTCCGGCTATCGTCGCCATCGGCCTCTGGTTTCTCTTTCAGCTCCTCAACGGCATGGGCGCCCTCGGCTCCCAGACCGGCGGCGTCGCCTACGCCGCGCACATCGGCGGCTTCATCGCCGGGTTGCTGCTCGTGAAAGCTTTCGACCAGGGGCCGCCGCGGCGGTCAACGTCTCGGGGGCGGTCGGCGCGGAACTATCGGATGCGGCGGTGAGCAGGGCGCCATGATCCATCACCTGTTGGCCGTGGCCGCCGGTGGGGCCGCGGGAGCGGTCGCCCGGTTCTCGCTGTCGTTCTGGGTGTCTCAGCGCCTCGGCGTCGGCTTTCCCTGGGGCACCCTGGCGGTCAACCTCGTCGGGAGCTATCTGCTCGGCCTCGCGGTGGGCATCGGCGAAGCGGCGACCATACCGCCGGCGGTGCGCGCGGCGCTCATGATCGGCTTTCTCGGCGCCTTTACGACCTTCTCCACGTTTTCCGTGGAAACGCTCGGGCTGCTGCGCGAGGGAGAGTCGCTTCGGGCGCTCGTGAACGCCGCCGTGCACGTCGTTGCCGGTCTCGCGCTGGCATTCGCCGGAATCGTGACAGCTCGGGCGTTGACATAGAGGCGGCACCGGCAAACCGCGGCCGCAGCGCCTCGAGGAGGCATCAGGGCATGCGAACCACCGAAGAGCTCACCCTGCTTCGCATCTTCATCTCCGAAGGCGACCGCCACCACGGCGCGCCGCTCTACGAGGCCATCGTCGGCGAAGCACGCCGACTCGGTCTCGCCGGCGCCACGGTCCTGAAAGGCGTCCTCGGCTTCGGCGCCCACAGCCACCTCCACTCCTCCAAGCTCCTCGCCCTCTCCGAGGACCTCCCCATCGTCGTCGAGATCGTCGATTCGAGCGAGAACCTCGAGCGACTCTACGCATTTCTCGACAAGACCGTGAAGGAAGGACTCGTCACCACCGAGACCGTGCATGCGGTTCGGTACCGGAACGGCTAATCCAGATCCCACCCCTTCTCGCGAATCTCGCGCCAGCGGTGGCAGGCCACGATGTGGCCGCCTCCGGCGTCTTCCAGCTGCGGCTCTTTCTCGCGGCAGATATCCTTCGCGAAGGGGCAGCGCGGGTGGAAGCGGCAGGCCGCCGGCGGTGAGACGGGGTTCGGCACGTCGCCGGTGAGGATGATGCGCTCTCGCTTCGTCTCGGGGTCCGGGATGGGGATGGCCGAGAGCAACGCCTTGGTGTAGGGGTGGAGCGGCGCCTTGAAGAGCTCGCCCGTTTCCGAAAGCTCGACGATCTTTCCGAGGTACATGACCGCGATGCGGTCGGAGATGTACTTCACCACGAGCAGGTGATGCGTCACGAAGAGATACGTGAGCTGGAACTCGCGCTGCAGTCGTTTGAGCAGGTTCAGGATCTGCGCCTGCACCGAGACGTCGAGCGCGGAGGTGGGCTCGTCCATGAGGACGAACTCGGGGTTGGTCGCAAGCGCGCGCGCTATGGCGATGCGCTGGCGCTGCCCGCCTGAGAACTCGTGGGGATAGCGCATCATGTGCTCACGCGCCATGCCGACGGTACGAAGCAGCTCGAGCACCCGCTTCTCGATCTCGCGCGGGCCGAGCTCGTGCTGGGTGACGAGCGGCTCGCCGATGATATTCTTCACGAGCATGCGCGGGTTCAGTGAGTTCGACGGGTCCTGGAAGACGATCTGGATCTTGCGCCTGAGCTTCTGAAGCCGCCGACCGGTGAATGTGGTCAGGTCCTTCTTCGCCCGCAGGCTCTTCGTCTCGGGCGCGTCGGCCTGGCCGTCGTTCAGCCGGTTCTCGAGCTCTTCCACCTCATTCTCGTTCTCGTCGAAGTAGACACGCCCCGAGGTCGCATCGTGGAGACGGAGGAGCGTCTTTCCGAGCGTGGTCTTCCCGCAGCCCGACTCGCCGACGAGGCCGAGGCACTCGCCTTTTCGGACCTTCAGATCGACCCCGTCGACAGCCTTCACGTCGGCCACGTGACGTTTGAACACGCCGGCCTTCACGGGATAGTACTTCCTGAGCTCTCGTATATCGATCAGGGTGTCAGCCATCGGTGGATTCCTTCGCGTTGTCTGCGGGCACGCCCTCTTCCGCGGGCGCTGGATACAGGTGACAGGAGACGCTGTGCCCCGGCGTATACTCGGTCACCGGCGGCTTCTGCCGTTTGCAGATCTCCATCGCATGCGGGCAGCGCGGGTGAAAGCGGCAGCCCGAGGGCGGATTCACCAGGTTCGGCACCGTGCCCGGGATGGTGGCGAGCTCGCCCTCCTGCTCCTCCTTGGGGACGGAGCTCAGGAGCGCCTGCGTGTACGGATGCAGCGGGTTTTTGAAGAGCTCGGCCACCTCGGCGGTCTCGGCGGTGTCGCCCGCGTACATCACCGTGACCCGGTCGCATATTTCGGCGACCACACCGAGGTCATGGGTGATGAAGAGCACGCTCGCGATGCTCGTCTCCTTCAGCCTTCGAATGAGCTCGATGATCTGCGCCTGAATGGTCACGTCGAGGTTCGAGGTCGGCTCATCGGCGATGAGAAGCGTCGGATGGCAGGCAAGTGCGATGGCGATGACGATGCGCTGCTGCATGCCGCCGGAGAGCTCGTGGGGATAACGGTCCACCACGTTGTGCGGGTTGGGCACTCCGAGGGACTCGAGGAGGCTGATGACCTCACCGCGGATGGTCTTGTTGATGCGCTTCTGATAGCGCTTCAAAAAGGGCACGCGCTTCGCGAGCGAAAGCACGAGGTCCGGCTTCCACTCCCGCTCTCGCCGTGCTTTCAGGCTCTTCTTACGGCGAAGCGAGGCCGGGTCCTCCGCGCCTTCGAGGTCGTCTATCTGACGGTCGATCTCCGCGACCCGCTTACTGTAGTGCAGAAGCAGTGCGTGCTCGCGGGTAAACAGCGCGTGCTGCATGCGCTTCCACCACGAGACCGGGGCCGGTGCGCCGCGTTCGAGCTCGGCCGCGATGGCCTCGTTGGTTTTCTCGATCATCTCCGCCTTTCGGTGGAAGATGAAGCTCTCCCCGACCTGAAAACCGATGGTAAACACCGGATTGAGGGAGGCACTCGCCTCCTGGAAGATCATCGAGATCTCGTTTCCCCGGATCGAGCGCATGTAGGCTTCGCTCCGGTCGAGGATGTCGATAGCCTTCTTCCTGTGGTCGTCGGAGAGAAAGAGGCGGATCTCCCCGTCCTCGATCTTGCCCGGCGCCTGGACGATGCGCATCATCGAGCGCACGGTCACGCTCTTGCCGCACCCGGACTCACCGACGAGACCATAGGTCTCCCCGCGTCTGACCTTCACCGACACCCCGTTGAGCGCCTTTACCGCGCCCTCGAAGGTGTAGAAGTTGGTGTACAGATCCTGTGTCTCTATCATGGGATCCGTCTGTATCGTTGAATCGGTCTGTGCCGACATTATTTCCTCCGCATCTTGGGATCGAACACGTCGCGCGCCGCATCACCGAGGAGGTTCCACCCCAGCACGAAGAGCGAAATCGCCGCACCGGGAATCATGACCACGTGCCAGTAGGCCAGGCGGTTGCCGGGCGGACCGACTATCCAGTTGCGGGCGGTATTCGCCATCTGCCCCCAGTCGGCGTAGCCGATCTCCGCACCCAGACCCAGAAAGGACAGCGTCGCCGCGGCAAGCACCGTCACGCCGATGTTCATCGAGGCCACGATGAGCACCGAGTAGATGCTGTTCGGCAGGATGTGGGTGGTTATGATGCGAAGATGCGAGGCACCGCTCGCGCGGGCCGCCTGCACGTAGTCGTTCTCACGTACGGTGAGGATTTCTCCGCGTAAGACGCGGACGTAGGTCGTCCATTGTATGACGATGAGCGTTATGATGATGGAGTTCAGCCCCCGCCCGATCGCCACGACCAGGGCCATGGCCATGACCAGGAACGGGATGGAGTAGAACATATCGGTGATCCGCATGATCACCTCGTCGACGAGCCCGCCGAAGTACCCCGCAATGGAGCCGAGCACGAGTCCCATCGCCAGGTTTGCGAGCACCACGAAGAACCCGATCCGGAAGGCGCTCCGGGTGCCCCAGATGAGGCCGTAGTACACGTCGTACTGCTGCTCCATCGTGCCGAGGATATTCTCCTCGGACGGCGCCTGGGGCTCGACCTCCCATCCGGCATGAGGAATCCGGTACGGGTTCTCGGGATTCTCCGGTGGCGCAAGCACTGGGGCGAAAATGGCCACCAGCGCAAAGCCGAGAATGATGATGAGCCCGATGATGCTCAAGGGATTGCTCAGGAACCGCTTGGTGGAGAAGATGAACTCCTGCACCCGCGGATGCGCGGCAACCTCGAAGCCGGC
>CAYOFA010000039.1:7317-15938 GCA_964402885.1 uncultured Spirochaetaceae bacterium | reverse complement strand
GGTCGTATGGTCGGGAACGATTTCGGTTTTATGCGAATCTGACATCGTTCGCTATTCTCCTCTGCGGGACTAGTAGAGCCTGATACGGGGGTCGATGTAGGCGTAGATGATGTCGACGATGAGGTTCACCGTCACGAATACGACCCCGAGAAACAGTACGTTGAACATGATGGCCGGCACGTCGAGCTGCAGCGCCGCGCGGACGATCCACTGCCCGATTCCCGGCCGGTTGAAAATGGTCTCGGTCACCACGAGCCCCGCCATCATCTGGGCAAACAACAGGCCCGCCACGGTTACGACCGGAATGAGCGCGTTTCGCCTGGCGTGCACCTTGTTGATGGTGCGCCGGTCGGCGCCCTTTGCCAGGGCCGTGCGGATGTAGTCCTGTCCGAGGGCCTCGAGCATGCTGGAGCGCGTGAGCCTGAGAATCAGCGCCGAGGCGAGGATCACGAAGCTCACCGACGGCAGCACCAGATGGTAGAGATCGTCGAGCACGACACCCCACCGCCAGTTCAGAATACCGTCGACGAGGATGATACCGGTATAGTTCGTGAATCCGTCACTGAAGATGATGTTCTTTCCCGCATCGGATAAGTAGCCGGGGGGAAAGATACCGAAGTAGCCGTAGACGAGCATCAGTAGCAACAGCCCCAGCCAGAAGGTCGGCAGGGAGTAGCCGACAATGGCGAACACACGCGTGAAGTGGTCCGCCGGTTTGTCTTTGTGAACGGCGCCGATCGTCCCCAGTAAAATGCCGACCATCACCGTTAACGGCCCGGCAATGAGCATGAGCTCGAAGGTTATGGGAAAGTACCGACTGAACCCCTGCGTAACCGGCGCGGAGGCGGTAACCGAATAGCCGAAATCACCCTGCAGGACATTTCCCATCCACCGAAAGTACTGTACGGGGGCGGGATCCTCGAGCCCATAGCGGTCTATGAGGGTCTCGAGCTGATCCGGGGTGATTTTCTCGTTGTGCACATATACTGCGACGCGCATTCCCGGCGGCAGGAGCATCATGATGGTGAACACCAGAAGCGACACTCCGAACAATACCACCAGCATCAACAGGATGCGCCTGAGGATATAGTTCAAAAGATTCACGTAGAATGGCTCCGAAGGCGGAAGGTATTCTGCATTCTACCCGGCCCGGGGGTCGTCCGTCAACGAAAAGCTCAACCTGCAGTGAGCTCGGTTTGCGGAAGGGTCACCGCGCGCGGCGCATGGAGCGTTCAGCGCGCCGCAAGCAGCCCCATCACCTGTCGGACGACTACGGCGCCGACGCCGCTCGTCACCGTCTCTACATCGAGGGCCCCGCGGCCGTACTGCTCCTGGGCGGAAACGGTCACCGACATCGCCTCGGCCTCAGCCGGCCGGACCGTGTTCGAGACCGAAACCACGTAGTCCACGCGCGAGGCCCCGAGCCGGACTTCGCCGCGGATGACCAGATCCGCGCCAAGGCGGGCCGCCATCTCATCGAGCTCGCCGGGAACGAGAACGCCCATCTCCTGCTCCGAGAGCACGATCACCTGTCTGCCCGACTCCTCGAGGGTCTCTGCGAGCTCTGCGCGCACCGCCTGCGCCACCTCCGGGTCGAGGGGCTCGCCGGAGTCTTCGCCGCTCGTCCCGGTTACCGTGGAGCGGTACTCGAACGACCCGATCACCACCGTGCTCACGTCCGAAAAGGGCTCGGGCACCGCCGCGGTTTCCTCAGCGGGTTCCTGCGTGGTCGCACAGGAGCCGGCGAGCAGCGCGAGGATCACGACTGCGGCCGCCGCGGCGCCACGCTGGAACGCCTGTCGATATGTCGTGCGGTATGTCATCTCAAGTGCAATTGTACCCCGACTCGGCGCCGAAACGAAAGAAGCCCCGAGCAGAGCGCCCGGGGCTTCGAGATCGACTGCAGCAGGCCGCCGCCGCGTCGTCGCGGCGGGGCCGGCTCGTTCGGCTACTCCTTCGTAATGTAGGGCAGCAGCTCGAACTCGCTCGAATACATGGGATTGAAGTGGACACCCTGCACGTAGTCCTGGAAGAACCAGGTCTCAAGCGGTTGGGTGATCATGATGCTGGTCACATCCTCGAGATAGATGTCCTGGAGCTCGTAGTAGATCTCGCGGCGCTCGTCCTCGTTGAGGGTGGTGCCGCCACGGTCGATGAGCTCATCGGCGCGCGGGTTCTCGTAGTGCGCCCATGCCGCGAAGGTGCCCTTCGTGGAATGCATGAACGGCGTTACGAAGTTGTCGGCGTCGGGATAATCAGGCAGCCACCCGATGATGAACATCGGCATCGTGGAGTTGCGGATCTTGTCGAGGAACTCGGGCCAGGGTACCGCGCGGGTTTCGATCTGGAAATTCTCGTTGATCGAGCCGACGTTCTCGGCAATGATGCGCGAGGCGATCTGGCGAACGTCGTTCCCCTCATTGTAGAGGATCTCGAACTTGAAGCCGTTCTCCCAGAGCTCTCCGCCATGAGCCTGGCGGAAGTGCTCCTCGGCAAGCTCCATATCGTGCTCGGGGACCTCGAGGTCCTCGTTCTTGAACGCGAGACCATATGGGACGGGGGTGACGGGGTTCCGCGCATTGCCTTCGAGCGCCTCGTTGATGAGAGCATCCGAGTCGAATGCGTATCGGAAGGCCCGGCGTACGTCGATGTCGTCAAAGAAGTCTGAAGGCACGCCTTCGCCGTCGAGCGCACCGGAGCCCGCGAGGGGGTTATCGCCGGAGGTATCGATCTCGTAGTTGAAGTGAATACCGTTGACGTTCAGTGTGGGAAGATCCTGGTATGCAGTAATCGCATCCTCTTCGAGCATGGCGCTGTACTGCGTCTCCGGCACGTAGGCAGCGTCGAGGTCACCCTGGGTGAGCTGCAGGCGGCGGGTCGACCACTCCTGCACCACGCGCACAATACCGCGCTCCATCGCGGGCATCTCGCCCCAGTAGTCCTCGTAGCGGTCGAGCACGACCTCGGTGTCTTTCTCCCAGCGGGTCAGCTCGTAGGGGCCGGTGCCGTTGGCGATGTCGTAGAGGGTCTCCTGACCTTCGGCCGGCTTGTTGTAGTCCATCCAGGTCTCCGCCGTACCGTCCCAGCCGCCATTCTCGATGACCCATTCCTTGTCCAGGATAGAGGCCCAGGTGGAGGCAAGCACACTGACGAATGGCGGGAAGGGCTTGGGGAGGTTGAAGACGACGTAGTCGCCGTCGACCTCGATCGCCTCGTCGATTTCGGAGAAGTCCTCCACGTCGGCGGAGCTTCCCTTTCCGAGGAAGTAGGTGAACCACACCCAGTTCGGGCCGCCGTCGGCATCGACAACCATGTTGCGCTCGAAGGTGTACTCCACGTCTTCGGGGGTCAGCTCGTTGCCGTTGTGGAAGGTGACCCCGTCGCGGATCCGGAAGCGGTAGGTCGTACCGTCTTCGCTGATGCCGCCGTTCTCGCGGGTGGGGACCTCGGTTGCGAGCGCGGGGACGAACTCGTCGGTGGCCTCGCGATCGAAGTCGATGAGTGTCTCGTAGACATTGGTCATGACTTCCCACGACGCCGTGTCGTAGGCCTTCGACGGGTCGAGACTGTCCGGGTCGCCGATTCCCCCGAACACGTAGGTGTTCGGGTTCTGGATTTCGGCGGCTGCCTGCTCTTCCGCCTCTTCGGGTGCTTCTTCTTCCGCGGCACCGCCGCAACCGAAGAGTAGCGCAAGAACGAGCACCGCTGACAACAGAAGCAATGCTTTCTTCATCCTGGTAGTCCTCCTTTCAGGATTCTGCGTAGGTATGAACACCACACTACAAGAAAAATCACGCGCTGCCAAGGATTTTTCCGGCATCATCGTTCAGCCGGCCGGCTGCGGCGTTCTCATGTTGACACGGGTCGGGAGGGGCCATAGGCTACTATTACATGCGCACGATTCGAGAAGACTACGAAGACATCGCTCGCAAGATGGTCGAGAACTCGCGTCAGCCTCATCGCGTGGACGAGACGGCCATTTATCAGGAAAGCAACCTCGACAACCGCAAGCTCATCGACCGGATCCTCGAGGACCTCATCCTGCCCGGGAGCGCGCTCTACCACTTCGAGCATCTGCAGATGCTCTACAATTATGCGCAGGAGGGCTATTCCGGCCTGATCCTGATGGAACACTACAGCAACTTCGACGTTCCCTGCCTCTACTACTTCCTCGAGCGTCAGGGCGAGGTCGGACACACGATTGCCGATTCGATCGTCTCGGTTGCAGCGATGAAGCTCAACGAGGAGAGCAAGTTCGTCCTCGCTTTCACCGAGGCGTATACCCGCATCGTGATTTACCCTCAGCGCGGCCTCGACAAGCTCGAGGACCCCGAGGAGGAACGCCGCGCCCGAGCGTTCAACCACCGGGCCGTTCGCGAGATGGTCCGCTGCAAGAACGAGGGAAAGCTCGTGCTGATGTTTCCCACCGGCACGCGCTACCGGCCCGGGGAGCCCGATACCAAGCGGGTACTCAACGCGGTGGACTCCTACATGAAGAGCTTCGACTACGTCGTTTTCGTGGGCATCGCGGGAAACGTCCTGCTCGTGAACCCGTCGAACGAGATGAGCGAGGACTTTCCGCAGAAAGACGTCGTCACCTTTTCGGTGAGCCCGCCCCTCGACTCCCGCGAGTTCCGAAACCGCTACCGGGCAGCCGCCACGGATGACGAGGATCCCAAGCGCGCAGTCGCCCGCGGCGTGGAGGCGGAGTTCGCCCGCATGCACGTCGAAGCCGAGGACTATCGCAACCGCAATCTCAGCTGAGATCGAGCGATACCCGCTTCGCCACGGTACGAAACCCCATCGCCGCCGCAGTCTCGTCGAGAACCAATCCGCGCCCGGAGAGCTCCATCGTGATGGCCGCCCAGCCGTCTTTTCGCGCGCCCTCCACGATGCGCTCGAGGAGCAGCCGCCCCAGCCCGAGGCCCCGGAACGTCGGCCGCACATAGAGTGTGTCGATGGTGAGGCTGCCGGCTGCCGCGCCCTCATTCGGGGCCGCGTCGGCTGCGGCAACCGCGTCGGCGCCGGCCGCGGCAACGCCGGCGATCTCCCCGTCCGGGGCTTCCGCAACGAAGGCGAGCGCCTGAGGAGCCGCGGTGCCCGGGGCGCCGGAAGCTCCCGGGGCGCCGGTTTTGCCCGCGGCGCCGAAAGCCCCCGGGGCGCCAGGGGGATCCGCGCGGCCCGGCGCTGCGTCGGCGTGCGCCCCTTTTCCGAGCTCCCGCCGCTGTTCCTCCGCGACTCGGCGCACCTCTTCGAGGAGATCATGGTCGCCCTCACCGACTCGCCGGATCGTAAAGTCGGAGAGCACGAGATCCTCGATTTCCGCCGTCTCGACGGCAACCCGCTCCAGCCCCCAGGTCTCACGCAGGTCGTTGTACCAGTCGGTGACCACCTCCTGCATCGCCTGCTCCTTGAAGTGGTGCCACCGGCGCTCGAGCTCTTCGCGCTCCTTCACCGTATCCTTGAAGCGGCGAAACACTCCACGGCCCCCGGAGAGCGCCTCGCGGAGCTTCTCCTGATACACCGGATTCCGGAGCTCCTCTGCGAAGCGCTCCATCACGCGGAAGCCGTGGGCGGGGGTCCAGTCGGGAAGGGACACGAAGCGGCCCGGATCTTCCTCCGCCTGCTCTTCCAACTCCTCCATCTCCTCGACCGACAGCAGGTCGCCGGTTTCGGTGTCGAGAACGAAGTCTTCGTTCTGGTCCTCCATGGCGAAGATGATTCTGTCGGCGAGCTCCGGCGTCAGTTCGAATTGCATTAGCGCTGCCCCCCTCGCACGTCGGCTTTCAGAGAGTCGAGATCGTCGATCGCTACCGTCCAGGTCTCCCCGGTGCGCCGGCTGTGCACCTCGACCGTATCATCGGTCAGCGTCTGCGCCGATACGACGATGCGATACGGTATGCCGAGGAGCTGAGCATCCGTGAACTTCGAGCTCACCGACTCGTGGCGGTCGTCGAGAAGGACCTCGCCCTCGAGCTGGTCGTACACTTCGAAGCTGCGACGACGCACTTCGAGGGAACGGCCGATGGACATCAGGTAGAATCGGAAGGGGGCGATCTCCTCCGGCCAGATGATGCCCTTCTCGTCATGGTTGCTCTCCACGATCGCCGCGAGCAGGCGCCCGAGGCCGATGCCGTATGAGCCCATGAAGGGACGCATCTCCTCATCCATATCCCCACGAAAGCTCAGACCGAGGGCGTCTGAGTAGGTCGTGCCCAGGCGAAAGATGTGGCCGAGCTCCATGACCTGTTGTTCCTCGAGCGTAGCCCCGCAGTTGCGGCAGGTACTTCCGGGCGGGATGCGGGCGACATCGCCCACGCGGTCGGCATCGTAGTCACGACCGAAATTGGCATTTCGCAGGTATATGTCGGGCTCGTTTCCCCCGATGATCAGATTCGACGCCTCCGCCACGGCGGAATCCACTACGATCTCCACGGGCACGGAACCGAGACGGCGATCCTTCATGCCTACCGGCGAGACGAAGCCGGGCGGAACCCCCGCGGCGTCGAATATCGACCTGTCGGCCAGGCCGTAAATCGGTGCGTCAGCTACCGACGCGAGCTTCTCGAGGCTCACGCTGTGATCGCCACGCACGACGACCATGATGAGCCCACGGCGCGCGCGAAACACCAGGGTCTTCACGAGCCGACTCTGCGGTACGTTGAGGTATTCGGCAGCTTTGGTCATGTTATTGCAGCCCGGTGCGCTCATTCGCTCGAGCGCCTTCGGCGGGGACCCGTCTATCTCGCGCGCCGCGACGGCAACCTCCGCGTTTGCGCTGTAACCGCAGTTCGGGCAGCTCGTCAGGTGGTCGTCGCCGCAGTCACAGGGGAATACGAACTCGAAGGACCGATCGCCCCCCATGTATCCCACGCCCGCCTCGGCAGCCCGCGCCGGCACGCCGCATCGCTCGAAGATCTCGTGATAGGTGGCGAAGACCTTGGGGAAGAAGTTGTTGAGGTCGGTGAAGGATCTGTGGAAGGAGTAGGCATCCTTCATCACAAACTCCTTCGTGCGCACAAGCCCGTGACCGGGCCTGCTCTCATCACGGAACTTCGTCTGAAACTGGTAGAGGAACACCGGCAGGTCACGGTAGGAGTTGATGCAGGTGCGCACGAGTTCCACCATCGCCTCTTCGTGCGTCGGCGAAAGCACGAGCCGCCGCCCCGAGCGGTCCTGAAACGCGATGAGGTCCTTACCCGCGAGCTCCGCCCGCCCGCTGCGCTCCCACAGGTCGTAAGGGTTCACCATCGCCACGCTGACTTCCTGGCCGCCGAGTTTCTCCATCTCCTCGGAGAGGATGCGCTTGAGGTGCCGAATTACCCGATACCCGAGGGGCAGGAAGGAGAAAAGCCCGGCACCGAGCGGTCGGATATAGCCCCCGCGCAGCAACAGCCGGTAGCTGTCCGCGCGTACATCGGTGGGAACCTCGCGCAAAGTCGTGCCGAGAAGCCGGGAGAACCGCATGGTCTCTCAATTGTAGGTCCGCCCGGCCCAGGGGTCAACGCGCCGTTACCCCCGCGCGGCCGCGGGCCCCATGGGGGTGACAGCTCCCGGCACGTGCATGCGCCCTGCGGGCGCTCCCCGCTTCCGGGGCCTCGCTTCGCTCGGCCCTCGGAGCGCGAGGTCGCGCCCTCGGTCGATGCACGTGCCAGGCGTTGCCCGACGTGGGGCCCGCGGCCGCGCCTTCGCCCCGGGGAGGATACGCGAAGCCGGGGAGCCCGGGGTGCGGCTCCGGGCTCCGGGCTCCCCGCTCCACCCTCCACCGGTGGGGCACCCCCCACCCCAGCGCCGCGAACCAGGGCGGAGCGGTGGTGGGCCCGCGAAGCCGGCAACGCCCACGCACGCGCACCGACCGAGGAGGCGACCTCGTGAGCGGACCCCCGAGCGCAGCGAGGGGTCCGGGAACGGGGAGCCCCCGCAGGGCGGGTGTGCGTGCGCGGGAATGATTGTCTTCCCCGGGCCCACCCGGTAAACGCCCCCAACCCCACCCAACGCCGCGAACCAGGGCGGAGCGGTGGTGGGCCCGTAGTACCGGCAACGCCCACGCACGCGCACCGACCGAGGAGGCGACCTCGTGAGCGGACCCCCGAGCGCAGCGAGGGGTCCGGGAGCGGGGAGCCCCCGCAGGGCGGGTGCGCGTGCGTGGGAATAGATGTCTACTTCGGGCCCACCACCGCTCCGATGCTTATTCGCGCCGTCCTTGACAGGTCAACGCTTACCTTCCACTATTCAAGTGCGAAACCCAACTCAGACCCAGGAGAGAAGTACATGAGCGTCATTGAATATGTAGAGGCACGGGAAATTCTCGATTCGCGCGGCAATCCGACGGTAGAGGTCGATGTCGTACTGCAGGACGGCGTGCTCGGTCGCGCCGCGGTACCGTCGGGCGCATCCACCGGCGAGCACGAGGCCATCGAGCTTCGCGACGGGGACAAGAAGCGGTTCATGGGCAAAGGCGTGCTCAAGGCCGTGGAGAACGTCAACAACCTCATCGCACCGGAGATCGAAGGTCTCGATGCCACCGACCAGGTCGACATCGACCGCACCATGATCGAGCTCGACGGCACGGACAACAAAGAGAAGCTCGGTGCGAACGCCATTCTCGGTGTCTCCCTCGC
>CAYOFA010000039.1:0-7217 GCA_964402885.1 uncultured Spirochaetaceae bacterium | reverse complement strand
GAGGCGGTCGAGGTCATCATGAAGGCCATCGAGAAGGCCGGATACAAGGTCGGCGACGAGGTGATGATCGCGCTCGATCCGGCGGCCAGCGAGTTCTACGATTCGGACAAGGGCAAGTACGTCTTCAAGAAGTCCGACAAGCGCGAGCTCAGCTCCGAGGAAATGGCCTCCTACTGGGCCGACTGGGCTGCGAAGTATCCCATCATCTCCATCGAAGACGGCATGGCCGAGGATGACTGGGAAGGCTGGAAATCACTTACCGAGAAGATCGGCGGTACGGTGCAGCTCGTCGGCGACGACCTCTTCGTAACCAACACGAAGCGCCTTTCGCGGGGAATCAAGGAAGGCATCGGCAACTCCATCCTCATCAAGGTGAACCAGATCGGCACGCTCACCGAGACGTACGAGGCGGTGGAGATGGCCAAGCGCGCTGGCTACACCGCAATCGTCAGTCACCGAAGCGGCGAGACCGAGGACTCCTTCATTGCCGATCTCGTCGTCGCCCTCGAGACCGGCCAGATCAAGACCGGTTCCATGTCACGCTCCGACCGCCTTGCGAAGTACAATCAGCTCATGCGCATCGAAGATCTCCTCGACGCCACGGCGAAGTACGCCGGGCTCGAAGCCTTCTACTCGATCAAGCGCTGAGTGCGTACCGATTACGCTGATTACTGAAATAGGAGCGGCTCCCACAGGGAGCCGCTTTCTTTAAAGGTCGTGAAGACTGTGCTGTCGTGCTGCGCGCTCGGAGCTCGTCAGAACTCGACGGTGAAGCTCGAATAGATCCCGCGGGCGGGCGCTTCGTCGGCGTCGACTTTCGTCACACGGGCCCCGGGAGGTCCCTGCTCGAGCCATTTGCGGAAGCGCTGAACCCGCTCGCGCGGGCCTTCGGCTTCGACCTCCACGGTACCGTCGAATTTGTTCCTGACGTATCCGCCCAGACCGAGCCGGTGCGCCTGCGAGCGGGTCTGATAGCGGAATCCAACCCCCTGCACGCGACCGTGGACCCGTGCGGACAGATGAATGTGTGTCTCCTCGGCCATGGTTCTATTCCACTACTACTGCCACTACGCACGCTGTGAAGCGAGGCTCTCGATCATCTCCACCAGTTTGCTGAGGTCGAGCGGTTTCGCGAGAAACGCATCAGCTCCCTCTTCGAGAATTTGCTGACGTTCGGACGGATCGTCCAGTCCCGAGATCGCAATCACGAGTGGATTTCCGAGTGAATCGTCCTGTTTGATTTCGCTCGCGAGCTGATGTCCGTTCACGCCGGGGAGATCGATGTCGAGCAGGATCAGGCCGGGGTGCTGCTCGGCGATGAGCCTGCCGGCCTTGAATCCGTCGAAGGCCTGATGAATGTCATGGTCCGGGTACTGCTTCTTCAGATACTGAGCCACCAGATCGTTGAGGTCCCGATCATCATCCACAATGACAACGGTGCGAAGCCCCCGTTGCTCCTGGACAATGCGCTCGAGCTCTTCCGGCATACGCATGCCACGTGACTGGAGAAAATCTACGAGGTCCTCTGCGTACACCCGGTACTGGCCACCCGGAGTCGTGAAGGCCTTGAGATATCCGTTCTTGATCCAGTTGATTGCCGTCTGATTCACGACCCCGCAGATATTCGCTACCTCGAGTGCCGAGAAAATACGGATCTTCTTGTCGGTTTTTGCCATCCTCTTCCACCTTCCTCTCTGACGAACACTAAAAGCATATATTTATTATATCCAGAATGTCAACGTAAATTTTTCGCAATTCTCTACTGAAAAGAATCATCGGAAAGCCTTGCAATATAGGCAGTTACGTCGGAAGGTCGAAAACCGCGTCTTTGCAGCTTTTCTCGCAATTCTGCCTCGCCCACTCCGGGCCTGCGCAGAATTCGGGCCCCGGCCCGCTCGATAGCCCGCTCGAGCTCCTCGGGGAACTCCCGTTTGAAGGCCTCAACGACCTCCCGGGCACGCCCGCCGTCCACGCCGCGGGCCTGCAACCCGGCGATTAGCGCCGTCTCTCCCTCCGGGCGGCGGCGCACGCGCGAAGCCACCCACTGCTCGGCGAAGCGCCGGTCGTCGAGATACCCGCGCTCCTCGAGGCGGTCGAGCGCGTCACGAATGACTCCTTCGGGGAACTCGCGCTGCAGCAGTTTGCGCGAGAGCAGGAAGCGGCTGTGCTCGCTGCGAGCGAGGAGCTCGATCGCCTTCTCGGTTGCCTCGTGGAGCAGATGCGCATGGCGGAGCTCCGCGAGGGCCGCCTCATCACACTCACCGCCGGGTGCGAGGTCCAGCGCTTCGATGAGCTCCCGGGGCACAAAAAAAGAGGACCCGTCCGAGAGCGAGATATGCACTCGCCCGCCGGAGGCTCCTCTTTGATCGATGGAATCGACCAGCACCGCTTAGCGCTTGGAGAACTGGAACTTGCGCCGTGCGCCGGGCTGACCGTACTTCTTGCGCTCCACCATACGGGGATCGCGGGTCAGGAAGCCGTTCTCGCGCATGACGCTCTTATTGGTTTCATCGAAGGCGACAAGGGCGCGTGCGAGTCCGTGCCTGATGGCACCGGCCTGGCCCTTCTTCCCGCCGCCGTGGACGGTGATATTCACGTCGAACTTGTTTTCACCGGCAAGTGCCTGCAGCGGCTGATTGACGATATACACGTGCTCGCCGAAGCCGAAGTAGGTCTGAGGATCCTTGCCGTTGATTGAATACTTGCCGCTGCCGGGCTGCAGATGCACGCGCGCCACGGATGTTTTTCTTCTGCCGGTACCTATCGCTGTGTCCACTACGTTTCGTCTCCTTAGATTTCGAGCTCTTCGGGTTTCTGCGCCGCGTGAGGATGCTTTGGCCCCGCATAGACCTTCATGTTCTTGAAGATCTTCCGTCCGAGGCGATTCTTGGGAAGCATGCCCTTCACCGCGTGCTCGACCGGGTAGACGGGATTGCGCTTGAGCATATCCCTGAAATTGAAGCTCTTCATGCCGCCGAGATAACCGCTGTGGCGGTAATACATCTTCTGATCGGCCTTTCGACCGGTAAGATCCACCTTGTCCGCATTGACGACGATCACGAAATCGCCGATTTCGCGGTCGGGGGTGAAGTAGGGCCGATGCTTGCCGCGCAGTACCTGTGCCACGTTGGTTGCAACCTTCCCGAGGGTCTTGCCCTCGGCGTCAACCACGTACCATTTGCGCTCGATTGTGTTCGTATCCGGGTATATCGTTTTCATAGTATTCCTGCGTCCTTAACGGGCGTACCTGTGCAGTGGAGCAAAAGATTTGCATGCGGAGGCCAAAAAGTCAACCCCGTAGCCGCTCAGGTTCCATCCGGTTTCGGCCGCGCTTATGACTGCTCCTCCGAGCCGGCCTTCGCCTCCTCGGCCTCTTCCTTCTTCGCCTCGATCTTGTCCTTGATGTCGGCGATACCGATGAAGACGGCAATCAATCCGATGAACAGAGCGATGATGGGAACGCCGCCTTTGAGAAACATCACGACCTCAGGCCCCCACTGCAGCGACCAGCCAACCGGCAGCACCGAGTAGACGGCGAAGAGTGCGAATACGAGTCCGACGAGCAATGCAACCATTCCTATCCTCCAGTACGTTTCGAGCGGTTTCTCCAGTGGATGACCACCATGCACGATTATCGATTTCCGCCCTTCTGTCAACGGCCCTGCGCCGCGGCTTCGCGCAACGCTACCGCGCACTGACCCTATTTGCGAGCGATCATGACCGAGAACGCCAGAATGAAAAACACGGTCGGCAGATTCGCAAGGGCCAGCTCGAATACCGACACTCCCTGAATATTCAGCGCCGCGAGGCTGACCATACCAAAGCTCTCGAGCGTCGTAAACAGGACCTCTCCATAGCCGACAATCGTTCCGATGACGATGAGCATCCACGCCGCGTCGCGCGTTCGTGACCACAGCACGATGGCCAGGAACGTCGCGATCGCTCCGAATATAAGTCTGCTGAGGATGAGTATCATCGCCTCGGTTGCCATATTTTAACTGTCGGCCATCCTACTGACTTTGACGAACTTTTCAAACTCCCCCCGCGAGCACCACTGCGGAAGGATGCTCGGCCCGGGGAAAACCGGATTGATGATAATACCCGCATCGAGAAACGCGGAAAAGACCCCGGGGAAGCTCTCCGTGCCGCAACTCAGCTGCAGGTAGGGGCCGCGCCTGCTCCAGAGCGTGAGGCCTCGCTCATCGAAGAGGGTGATGGGATACACGGCGGCGTCGGGAACCGGCCCGGCGGCGCCGTAGCCTCCGACGCCGGCGGCACCCCCGGCACCGGGCGCACCCGGCGCACCGGGAACCGCGGCGGCCGCGTCTCCACCCCCGGTCGCCGCCGTGATCAGGTGCGCCGCCTGCACGAGCCCCGCGAGCAGGACCGGGGAAACGGCGTCGGAATCCGGAAGCAGGCCGGGCCGAACCGCGCACACGGGCTGCGGCGCGAAGCTCGCGGGGAAGGGCAGCACCGGCAGGAGGAGCTCCGGGGCGGCGGCGTCGTGGTCGCTGCTGCCCTCGCCACCGTCGCCCGCGTCCGCGGCAAGAAACGGGCGCCACCACGCCGCCCGCGGGCCGTGCGGGGCCCCGCCGGGAGCTTCAGCTTTCCCGCCGCCGCGACCGCCGCCGTCGAGGGCCGGGTCAGCGACAGCGCCGCCTGCGGCCGCCACGGCCCGCCCGGCGGTTGCGTAGAGGCGGACCTCCGAGTAAGCGGGAAAGAGCGCGCGCAGCACCGTTTCGAGGCGCCGGGTGTAGACCGACGGATAGTCGCCCCACAGGCCCTGATCGACCACGCCCTTGAGGCGCTTCGCAAGCCCCTTCGGGCGATGAGAAAGAATCGCCCGACCGCCGTTCTGATAGAGGTCGAGGTAGCGGCGGCCGTGCGCGCCGTAGAGGTGATAGTCACGCGCCCGCCGGATCTCCGGGAGCGCAGGCCGGCGCTCGGGCCCGGGCTCGCTCATGGCTCGCCGCCTCCGATGCGCTCGAGCGGCGCGTAGCGTGGGATGAACTGCGCGATGTTGCCGCTTTCAAAGCGCACCCGAACGAGCTCGTTCACCCCGGCCTTCCACTTTTTTATGACCATGCCCGTGCCGTAGTCGTCGTGGTAGACGTAGGTGCCGGGGGCGAACTCGCCCCCGTCCCCGCCGGCTCCGTCCTCGCCGTCACCGTGCGTGCCAACGCCACGTGACGCGCCGGCGCTCCCCGCGCCGACCGGCCCGCCGCCCGCCGTTTCGAGAAGCTCCGCCGGAATCTCCCGCAGGAACCGCGAGGGGACGAAGGTGAGAAGTCGTCCGTGAATGCGGCGGTAGCGACAGCTCGTGAGGTGCACCGACTGCCTGGCCCGGGTGAGCGCCACGTAGAACAGGCGACGCTCCTCCTCGAGCTCATCCGGCGACTCCTCGCCGCCGCGCGGGAAGAGGCCCTCCTCGAGGCCGGTGACGATCACCCGATCGAACTCGAGGCCCTTGGTGTTGTGCATGGTGATGAGGGTCACGCGGTCGGGCGAGTCGCCGGACTCCTGCTCGCGGGCGCTGTCGAGCTCGATACTCTCGAGAAACTCGACGAGCCCCTCAGGGGTGCCTGCGTAGAGCGAGGAGGCGTTGAGCAGCTCCTCGAGGTTCTGAAGCTTCTGCGTCCCGGCTATCTCGTCCTTCTCGGCGTGGTAGTCGGTGAGGCCCGTCTCGTGAATGGCGGCGTCGAGGAGCGGCACGAGGTTCTCCCCGCCGAAAGCCGCTTCCACCCGGTCGATGACCGCGGCAAAGGAGGACACCGCGTTCCCGGCGCGGGCGCTCAGCCGGGCGGCGGCAACACGCAGGGCCTCGCGCAGGTCGCCCCGCGTCTCGCCCGATGCGGCAACGAGCTTCTCGAGCGTGGTCGCGCCGATCCCGCGCGCGGGCTTGTTCACGATGCGACGAAAGCTCACCTCGTCCCGCGGATTCGCGAGGAACTTGAGCACCGCGACCGCGTCCTTCACCTCCTCGCGCTCGTAGAAGCGCAGGGTCCCCACGATGCGGTAGGGGATGCCCTCGCGGAGAAAAACCGTCTCGAAGAGCCGTGACTGGGCGTTCGTGCGGTAGAGGATGGCGGTCTCGCCGGGAGAGATGTCGCCGCGGGAGAGCACCTCGCGGCAGTAGTGCACCTCCGCCTCCTCGTCGTTGAGCTCGGCGAGCACGGGCAGCGGGCCGCGGTCCTTGCGGGTCCACAGGGTCTTTCCGAGGCGCCCCTCGTTGTGATCGACCACCGCGGAGGCGACGTCGAGGATGCTGCCGGTGGAGCGGTAATTCTCCTCGAGGCGAATGACGTCGGTTCCGGGGAAGGTCTCGTGAAAGGTGAGAATGTTTCGCACCTCGGCACCACGAAAGCGGTAGATGGACTGGTCATCATCGCCGACCACGCAGACGTAGGTCGAGCGGTCGGCGAGGAGCTCGAGCAGGCGGTACTGGGCGATGTTCGAGTCCTGGAACTCGTCTACGAGCACCACCCGAAACCGCGAGCGTATCCTATCACGTACCTCCGGGTGCTCGGAGAGAATGCGCACCGGAAGCAGAATGAGATCGCCGAAGTCGGCATTGCCGATTTCCCGCAGGCGTGTCTCATAGCGGCGGTACTGCTCGGCAAAGGCGGGGTCGGCGCTGATGTCGGAGAGATCGTCCGACGGCGACAGGCCGTAGTCCTTGGCCCGGCTGATGCGCCGGTTCACCGCGTTGAGCGTCGCACGGTTCTCGTCGGGATAGAGCGAGCGAAGGAGCGTCACGCTGTCGTCATCGTCATAGATCGAGAAGCCCGAGGGCATGTCGAGGAGCTGCGCGTTGCGGCGGAGAAACCACGCCCCGAAGGAGTGGAAGGTGCGGATCATGGTGTCCTGAGCCGCCGGGGCGAGGGCCGCCGCCCGCTCCTTCATCTCCCCGGCGGCCTTGTTGGTGAAGGTAACGGCGAGGATGGAGCGCGGGTCGAGGCCGAGCTGCTCGATCATGTAGGCGATCTTCACGGTGATGACCCGCGTCTTCCCCGAGCCTGCACCGGCGAGTATCAGAAGCGGTGCACCGTGGTGCAGCACCGCGCGGCGCTGCTCCTCATTGAGGTCGGCAATGTATCCGGGAATGTGTGAGGACTCCGGCATAGACCGAAGCTACACTATTCGCCCCGCACTCGTCGAGTTGCGTAAGGTATATAGCAGCGTGTGGGTACAATCAGCAGAAGAGAATCGGGCGTAAG
>CAYOFA010000038.1:18154-20847 GCA_964402885.1 uncultured Spirochaetaceae bacterium | reverse complement strand
CCGCACGTAATCTGCAGATCCTCGAGAGAGAAGATCTCCCGCGGCTTGTAGACCTCATCTGCCATCAATGCCTCGAGATCCGCGTCGGTAATGTTCTTCTTTTTATCGGCGAGCTGCTTGAACCTCGCCATGACCGCCTTCAGGTTCTCGTCGGACAGCTCATAGCCGAGCTCCTTGAGTCTGTCGCGCAGCGCGTGGCGACCCGAGTGCTTGCCGAGCACGAGCCTGGACTTCGACAGCCCGACCATGTCGGGGCGCATGATCTCGTAGGTCTCGTGGTGCTTGAGCATGCCGTGCTGATGGATTCCCGCCTCGTGCGCGAACGCGTTTGCGCCAACGATTGCCTTGTTCGGCTGCACGTACATCCCCGTGTAGTTGGAGACCATGTGGCTGACGCGGGTTATCTGCGTCGTGTCGATGCCGGTCTCGAGGTTGTAGGATGCTTTGCGTGTGCGCAGCGTCATCACCACTTCTTCGAGTGATGTGTTTCCGGCGCGCTCGCCGATGCCGTTCATCGTCACCTCCACCTGACGGGCGCCGTTCTGCACGCCGGCGAGGGTATTGGCTGTTGCGAGACCGAGGTCGTTGTGACAGTGCACCGACACGATGACGTTCTCCGCGCCCTCGGTGTTCGCGATGATGTCCTGGATGAGTTTCCCGAACTCGGATGGAGTCGTGTAACCAACGGTGTCCGGGATGTTTACAGTTGTAGCACCGGCTTCGATGGCTACTTTGAGAACACGATAGAGGAACTCCGGATCACTGCGTCCGGCATCCTCGGGGCTGAACTCGACGTCGTCGGTGAGAGACTTCGCGTAGCTCACCATCTCGCGGGTGCGCTCGATGACCTGTTCGGGCTCGAGCTGCAGCTTGTGTTTCATGTGGATCGGCGAGGTCGCGATGAAGGTATGGATGCGCGGGCGGGCCGCGTCCTTAATCGCCTCCCAGGCCTTGTCAATGTCCGAGGTATTGGTGCGGGCGAGGCCGCAGATTGCCGGAGGTGTCGGAAACGTGGTGCGGGGCTCATTGCCGACGGTTTTCGCGATTCGCCTCACCGCTTCGAGGTCGTCCGGAGACGACGCCGGGAAGCCGGCCTCGATGACATCAACGCCGAGGCGGGCAAGACCGCGTGCGACGTCGAGTTTCTCCGCGGAGGTCAGGGTGGCCCCCGGCGACTGTTCGCCATCGCGCAGGGTCGTGTCGAACACGTATACGTAGTCATTTCGCTCGCTCATGTTGCCCTCCTTCGGCAGCATCCGTTTACACACGCGCATGCCTCACCCTTCCTCGGGTTCTTCTCGAGGCTCCGCTCAGGTCTGCGTCTTTTTGTCGGACGCGTGCCTAGCGGAGCAGACTAAGGAGGCTAAGGAGTAGAATGCTAATGTAGAGGGAAATTGAAGGACAAAGCGAGAAAGGGCGGGCAGGCGGACGAAACATGATCCGTGTCGACGGTGAAAAAGGGGTGATGAGTGCGTTCTGTGGCGCCGTCGCTGAAATCATGTCTCCCACGTCCGTTTATCGCGTGTGTTGGGGCGAACACTACACAAACTTCACGGACTCGGTCAAGTAATGTTTGGTAATTATGCGCAAATTTCGTATGTAACATACGAAATCCCGGACCGTGAGCGGGGACGGAGGAGCCGGAGGGCGGGGACGGAGGAAGCGCGGCCGTGTGCGAGCCTGGCGGGGTCGCGGGAGCAACAGAACGCAAAATGCAAAAAAAGCACGAGCGAGACAAAAGCAGTGGGTGAAATTTTGCAGTACCCAGGGGTATGAGACAACCGCGAAGAATTGTGCAAGGTGCTACCTACCACGTTATGGCTCGCGCGAACCGCCGCGAGTACATCCTCAGCTCGGCTGTTGTGAAAGCGATGTTCATCGCAATCCTTGTTCGCGCCAGGTCGAAGTTTGATTTCACAGTCGTGAACATCTGCATTATGGAGAATCACTTTCATCTGATGATTCGCCCGGGCAACGAGGAATCGCTTTCTTGCATAATGCAGTGGATCCTCAGTTGTTTTGCGAAGCGATTCAATCGCCACTACGGGATCCAGGGGCACGTGTGGTACGATCGTTTCAAGAGTTTCGTTGTAGGAAGTCTGCGCCAATTTCAACGTACCTTCGCCTACATTTCGGAGAATCCCGTGCGCGCGGGGCTCGCTGAGACTGCCGGAGAGTACAAATACAACGGACTCTCGTTCATCCGTGACGGGCCGCGGCACGTAGTCGACCCGCCGGCGGATGTGGTTCGATTGCTCTTCCCTGACTTCACGTACCCGCAACTCCCGCGCCCGTCGCCGGTGCGATGATAGCCGCGCTGCTCAGGCCGGTCGTCCTCGTTGCCGCTGCCAGTAGCCGCAAGCCGCGGAAGATAACTCCGAGCCCCGCGCTCCCGCGCCCCCGCGCCCGTTGTCGGCCTGCGCTCTCATCGCGTGCGGCTCTGCACACGGATGCACTTCGGCTACCCGGGAATCCAGGAGGTTCTATTTGCGTTCTGTAGTGCGCTCTTTGCTCTGAGCGTAGACCTCCATCCACTCCGCGAGTTTCCGGAGTTCGTCGGCAGATAGTTCATCGAGCTTCTCCTTAACTACTGCCAGGATTTCGCTCACAGGCTCACATTTCATCTTTCGCTCCTCCGCCGCTCTTTCCCGCTGACTTCCCGGTTCCGTTTGGCTCTGCGGTGCCCGTCTGCC
>CAYOFA010000038.1:7818-18054 GCA_964402885.1 uncultured Spirochaetaceae bacterium | reverse complement strand
CGTACCGGCCGTTGGATGCGAGCCACACTCTGTCAAAAAACGTCAAAACATGGTACGATCCCGCTGAATCGAACAGGAACCTCCCGCCTTTTGGAGGGGCGTAATGAAGCTCTCAGGAAAACTAACCGCTATCGTGATGCTCATCGTGGTCGTATTCGTAGCGGCGGCAGTCTTCGCCGGGAACGCCTTTGTCACTTCACGAGGGCTGTACACACTGCAAAATGATGCGTTGCGGGCGGCGCGAGATGTTTACCGTGTTACCGACCAGAACAAGACTCTGATACTTTCGCAGTACGACCTCGATCGCCTGTTGCGTCAGTGGGACGCGGCTGTCGAGTCTTTCGAACAGTCCCTCGACCGTCTGGCTGAGAATCGGTGGCTCGACCGGGTGGATCACGACCTCGAGGATCTCCTGGACCGAACGATCGTCATCTGGCAGAACTCTCGGCGAGGCGTGGAGAACGCGCGGCAGACACTCGGCGGGGTTCTGGAGAACGACCAAATCCCGGATTTCTTCAAACTGGGCATTGATCCAATGCTTGAAAGTGAAGCCCTCCAGCGGTATGCCGACGATTCGACCATCGTGTCTCTGGTTGCCGCGCGACAGGAGCTGCAGAGTGTGGATGTGGTAACGCGGGAGTCGCTCGTTGCCAATCTCGAATCCATAAATCAGGGCGTGCAGGAGCGTGTGGCGACACTTCAGTCGCGCGCACTGCGAGTGTCGGCCATCGCGATGGTGGTGGGACTGGTTCTGGCAGCGGTCGTCCTCATCAGGTTCTCGAGAGGTTTGACGTCGCGGGTCCGGTCGCTGGAAGGCGCAATGGGGCGGATGGCGGAGCTGGATATGACCCCGCATCTTCACGATACCCGCCGCGATGAGATCGGCTCGCTCTGCAGGTACACCAATGCGGTGCTTGACAATATTCGGGAGTTCATGCGCACGGTGCGATCGGCCTCCGGGCAGATGACGGAACTCCAGGAGACGCTCACGCAGGGCTCCCAGCAGTCCGCGGGTGCCATCGACCAAATCGATAGAACTATCAAATCGATCCAGGAGCAGTTTGCGAGTCTCGACGAAAGCATCGGGACGAGCGCCGGCGCAATTGCCGAAATAACGCAGCGCGTCGAAGGTCTGAATACAAGCATCGAAACCCAGTCGAGCGCGATCGAAGAGTCTTCAGCTTCCATCGAAGAGTTCGGCACATCGATCGAGAATGTCGCAAAGCTCAGCGAGGACCGGCGCGCCCGCGCAGAGGAACTGGCGGGTGTGACGGGGCAGGCCGGTGAGCGGGTTGCATCCACCAATACGATCATCAGCGGCATCAGCGAGAAGATTGATGACATGCTCGAGATCATACAGATCATCAATACGATCTCCGAACAGACTGATCTGCTCTCGATGAACGCGGCGATCGAGAGTGCACATGCGGGTGAAGCCGGCAAAGGTTTCGCCGTGGTCGCCGAAGAGATACGCAAGCTCGCGGAATCCACGTCTGAGAATGCATCCCAGATCGATGAGGCTCTCCGATGGATTACGGGGAGAATTCGGGAGGCACTCAACGCGAGCGAGCAGAGTCAGCAGACCGTGGAGGAGATCAATACCGACATCCGGTCGTTCGCCAACGCGATGGCTGAAATCTCACAGAGCATGGATGAACTCCGCCTCGGGAGTCGAGAGATTATGGAGGCCTCGAGCGAAATACGCACCGTCACCGGGCAGGTCAAGGAAGGCTCGGAGAGCATCAGTGAAGAAAGCGAGAATATCCGCGGCGCGATGGACCAGGTGACCAGCGTCGCCGAGTCCGTGAGGTCGAGTCTCGAGGAGATCGGCAACGGCAGCTCCTGGATTCTGCGATCGATGACCGAGATCAGCTCCGTGTCGGAGCGGGCGCGCGAGCAGATGCGCGAACTCGACAGGCTGGTCGATACGTTCAAGACTGAGTCCGCGGAGCTTCCCGAGGCGCAATCACCCGAGGCGGCCGCGGGGACGGCGGCGGCCGCGGGGACGGAGGAGGAGCAAGACGACGGCCAGGAACCGGAAGAGCTCCAGTCGGCGGACAGCTCCGAGGTAGGCGTCACCGAGGCAAGTCCTGAAGATGTCGCCGACGCACGGGAGTCAAGCTGAACGACGGTCGAGGCGGACACGGCTGTCCCGCGCTCGTCAGGCGACTTCGATTTCGGCGTTTCGGTGCAGAGACGCAGCAATGTGTTCGAGAAGTGAAAGATCTCGCGCGGCGTGCTCAAGTGTGTAAGGGGCCCGGGTGCCGGCGGCCGCAGCGTCTGCCAGGGCCCGCCACATCTGTTCGTGCGGGGATTGAGTATCGGTGGGTACGCTCTCGCGTGTGCCGCGCTTGGACTCCATGAATGCACCTGCCTCGTCGATGTGAATCAGGCCTTCTGTTCCGCGGATGGTGAAGTAGTTCCTCCGTCCCCCGAGAAACGCGGAATGGCTGAAAAAACCGGTCAGGCCGCTATCGTACCGAAATACCGTCGAAACATGGTCGAACTCGCCGAACGCAGGTCGGAAGCTGTTGCCCCAGGCTTTGAGGCGAGCAGGAGAGCCGAATAGCTTCGCATGGACCGCGAGATCATGCACTCCGCCGTCGAAGAAGTTTCCGATGGGAAAGGTCGTGTCGATACGCCAGTCGGTTGTGCCATAGCCGCCACTCTGATCTTCGTCGGGGTCGAGGAAGACATGTCGTATCTTCTCGTATGTCGCAGGCGTGCCGATGCGCCCGGCGCGGATGAGCTCGCCAACCCGATCCCACAGATGCGCGTACGGCGCCTGTTCGAGCACGTAGACCGGTCTCCCGGCGCGCGCAGAGGCGTCGAGCACCGAGTCACCCTCAGCTACGCTCACGGCGAACGGCTTCTCCACGAAGACTGCCTTCCCGGCTTCGAGGGCTCGGACCGTCATTGGAGCATTTTGCGGGATAGGCGTGAGCAGAACCACAGCCTCGATTTCCGGTGCTGCAAGAAGTGCGTCGTAGTCGTGATACAACGCTGCTGACGGTACCTGCGCGTGCGCCTTCGAAAGCGTGGAGTCGCTTCGTGCAAGAAATGCCGCAATCTCAAACGAAGAGGTGAGAGACAGGAGCACGTCGCGATGCGCATTGTCCCAGATAAGGCCTGGGCCGACGATTCCGAGTTTGATCGGAGCTCCTGCTTTGCTGTCGGACATATTACCTTCCTTCGTTTTCTGACCTGAGTAGAGTACCCGCGGCGGCAAGCCACGGGCCCGGCACCCGGCACTCGGCGGACCCTAGATCGCCTGTAATTTGCAAGATTGGCCGATTCGTGTCTACGGCTTCGATGCCGCTATCAGGATGAGGTTCCGTCAAAGGCACGAGGGGGGACCGGTTATAGGGACCGGTTATGGGGACGGAGGACAAGCTGGCCCGGCCGCGAAAAAAAGCGGCGACCGAACGCCATGCGCCCGGTCGCCGGAGGTGCCGAAATCTGAGCGGGTTAGCGCGAGAGAATGCTCTTGGCCTCGCGGATCATCTGGTTGGAGTAGCCCCACTCGTTGTCGTACCAGGCGGTGACCTTCAGGAGGTCGCCATCCACGACCATAGTGCCGTTGAGGTCCACAATGGATGCGTGCGGGTCGGCCACGATATCTCCGGAGACGATCTCGTCTTCCATAGCATCCATGATGCCCTTGTACTTGCCGGCGGCCTCTTCCCGGAAGATGTTGTTGACTTCTTCCACGGATGTCGGGCGCTCGGTGACAAAGGTGATGTCCGAAATGGAGCCCACGGGCACGGGCACGCGCAGCGCCATGCCGTCGAACTTACCCTGGAGCTCGGGGAGAACCTTGGTCGTCGCAACTGCGGCACCGGTCGAGGAGGGAACGATGTTGGCGGCAGCAGCACGACCGCGGCGAACCTTCTTCTGCGGCGAGTCGACGATGGACTGTGTCGAGGTGTAGGCGTGGACGGTGGTGAGCATCGCCTTCTTGATACCGATCCGGCGACCGATGATCTCGACCGGCGGGGTGATGCTGTTGGTGGTGCAGCTCGCGCAGGAGATAATCACATGCTCGTCCTCGGGTGCACCGTTGACACTGTGGACCACCGTGCGCACCGTCTTACTCTTGGTCGGTGCCGAGATAATGACATGCTTTGCGCCGGCTTCGATGTGTTTCTTGGCGTCCTCTTCCTCGGTGAACAGACCGGTACTCTCGATGACGAGATCCACGTTCATATCCTTCCAGGGAAGCTGCGCGGGATCTTTCTCTTTGAGGACCTTGATCTTTCGGCCGTCAACGACGAGCGAATCGCCGTCAGCCTTCACGTCCTTCTGATAGCGACCGTAGACGGTGTCATACTTGAGAAGATAAGCAAGCGTGTCGGGAGGGACGAGGTCGTTTACTGCTACAAGTTCGAGCTCAGGTGTCTCTTCGATGATCTTGAATGTAGCTCTACCAATTCTGCCGAGTCCATTGATGGCAACACGAGCCATATGGGAGCCTCCTTTCCGATTTGGATCTGATTTTGATCAGCTTTCTCTGCCCTCAAGCATACAGGTAAACGCCGCTGCGGTTCAAGCTCGACGCGCTACTAACGCCGACGCCTCACCCACCGGACTTTGCTACCGGCCCCCTCAGCCGTTCTTCCGGGCGAACTCCCGCATAAACTCGGCGAGGGCCTGTGCGCCTTCGAGAGGCATGGCGTTGTAAAGCGACGCCCGGATACCGCCGACGCTGCGGTGTCCCTTGAGCCCGAGCATGTCCGCCTGTTCGGCCTCCTGTACGAAGAGTGTTTCGAGCTCCTCGCTCGGGAGCCGGAAGACCACGTTCATGGTCGAGCGGTAGGCACGATCTACCGGCGAAACAAAGAAGCCGCCGCTCGATTCGATCGCCTGGTAAATCAGCCCGGCCTTTTCCTCGTTTCTCTTCTCGGCCCCTTCGATGCCGCCGTTGGTCTTCAGCCATCGAAGTACCTTGTTCATCGCGTATATCGAGAAGACCGGTGGCGTATTGTACAGTGAGTTCTTCTCGACATGGGTGGCGTAGCTCAGATAGGCCGGCAGACTGTTGCGCGAGTTCTCGAGCATCTTCTCGCTGATTATGACCACCGTCACGCCGGCCGGCCCGAGGTTCTTCTGCGCACCTGCGTAGATCAGGTCAAACTGCTCGGTCGGGACCCGTCGTCCGGCGATGTCGCTCGACATGTCGCAGACCAGGGGCACCGAGCCTGTGTCGGGGAACTGCTTCCATTGAAGGCCTCCGATGGTTTCATTGCTGGTCAGGTGCAGATACGCCGCATCGGAATTAACCGAAACGGAATCGGGCGCCGGCAGGCTCGTGTAGTTCTGCTCTGCGCCGTCGAAGATGATATTCACCGTGCCGAGCTTCTGCGCATCCGAAAGCGCCTTTTTTGCCCAGGCTCCGCTTACCACCATGTCGCAGCTGCGATGATCGCCGAGAAAGTTCATCGGCACCATGGCGAATTGCATGGTTGCGCCGCCGGCGAGCAGCAGGATATGGCGGTCTTCGGGCACGTCGAGGAGCTCGCGAATGAGCTCCACGGTTTCATTGTGGACGGCGTCGTACGTCTTGCTGCGGTGGCTGGCCTCGATCATGGAGAAGCCGTGGCCCTGATAATCGACCATTTCTTCCTGTAGCTCGTTCAGGACGCCAACGGGCAGCGTCGACGGGCCTGCGTAAAAGTTGTATTTCCGTGCCATTTTGTATCTCCTCGGTTTCGATGGGTGGCGGGATATGCTACTTCACCCGAGGCCGTGTGGTCAAATGGCGGGCCTGCCGATAGACTGCGTCGCATGAAGCGGACCGACGACAATTTCGAGACCCGGAATGGCGTCCATCTGGCGCGGACCATTTGGGCCCCGCCCCACGGGGACGGAGGACGATCGAACCACGGTGACGGGGACGGAGGACCAAGCGGCGGGGTGCTCCTCATTCACGGGATGGCCGAGCATCGCAAACGCTACGCGAATCTGGCCGAAACGCTCGCCGCGCGTGGCTATCTGGTTTGGGCGTATGACCACCGCGGCCATGGTGACACGGCAGTCGGCCCGGAATCGAGACGCCATATTGCACCCGGCGACGACTGGACGGCCCTCGTTGAGGATGCAAGGGAGTTGCTCTCGGCTCTCGCTCGCGCCCTCCGACCAGATGGCCCGCTTTTCGCAATCGGCCACAGCATGGGCTCACTGGTGCTTCGTGACGCGCTTCGCGATCCTCCGTCCCCACTCTGCGGCGCAGTTTTGATGGGTACCGCCGGTTCGGGCGGGCTCAAGGCGGCGCTGGGCAGGGCCCTCGCGGCGGTCGTCGCCGCGTTCAAGGCGCCCGCGGCGCCGTCCAGGCTCCTCAACGACATCACGTTCGGTCCTTACAACGCCGCCATTCCCGATGCCCAGACGGACTTCGACTGGCTATCCCGCGACCCTGACGAAGTGCGCCGATACATCGAGGATCCCCACTGCGGCGAGGTGATGTCGGCGCACTTCTACCGCGAGCTCGCGCGTGGAATCATGCGGGTGAGCTCGCGTGCGGCCATCGAGGCGATCCCCCATGAGACATCGATGTTGCTGCTGTCGGGGACGGAGGACCCGGTCGGAGGAACATCCGGTCGCGGTGTCCGAGAGGTCGCCGAGCGCCTCGAGCGCGCGGGACATCCCCGCGTCGAGTTGCGCCTCAGAGCCGATGCGCGCCACGAATTGCTCCACGAGGTCGACCGCCACGAAATCGCAGCCGAAATTGCCGACTGGATCGACGATCAGGCGGCGACTTGCCAAAACCGGCCGCATCAACAAGAATGAGCCCACGCTGGAGGGAGGTCGTACATGCGCAACCCGGTGGGAGCAGCACTGATATTCGGTGTTTTCGGTTTGATTGTGGGGTACCTGATATTCGGCCGCGTCGGTGGTGACTTTGTAGCCATAACCGACCTGGTCAGGTTGCCCGATAACATTTTCCAGGAGTTCGGTCAGGCATTCCGCGGTATTCGCGAGATCCGCAGGAACATCCTCATCTCCGGTGCAGTGGGGCTCGGCATCGGCGTGTTGTACAGCGCGCTGCGGCGGCGGTAGTTCCGGCGGCGCTGACGCTCCCCGGCCCCGCAGCGCTGCTGCAGGGCCCGCGCCCGGCGGTCACCGCCACCCTCCCTGCCGCTCGGCCGCCACCCAACCGGGCCCTGCCGGCCTACTTCAGGCCGAGCATGCGCCCGTAGGCAGCGAGCTCGGCGCCGGGATTCCCGCCGAGCACCTCTTTGGTGAGCTTCTTGCCGAGCTGCACCCCTTCCTGATCGAAGCTGTTGATGTTCCACACAAAGCCCTGAAACATCACTTTGTTCTCGTAGTGTGACAGAAGCGCGCCGAGGACCCGCGGGGAGAGCCTCTCGCCGTAGAGCAGTGTCGACGGGCGATTGCCCTCGAAGTGCTTGTTCGGATTCTCATCACTCTTGCCCATGGCGAATGCAACGATCTGGGCGACGAGGTTTGCGACGAGCTTGGTCTGGCTCGTCGAGCCTTCGAAGTCCACGTCCTCGCCCCGCTGCGACTGCCGGAACCCGACGAACTGCAGGGGAATGATGTCGGTGCCCTGGTGCAGCAGCTGATAGAAGCTGTGCTGACCGTTGGTGCCCGGCTCGCCGAACACCAGCGGGCCGGTGGGGTAGGAAACCCGCTCACCGTCGCGGTTCACGCTCTTGCCGTTGCTCTCCATGTCGAGCTGCTGCAGGTGAGCGGGGAATCGCGAGAGCGCCTGGCTGTAGGGAAGTACCGCGGTCGAGGGATAGCCGAGGACGTTTCGCTCGTACACGCCGATCATCGCGTCCATAAGGACGGCGTTGGCGCGGATGTCCGGCTCGAGCGCCGCGCGGTCGCCTGCATGAGCACCGGCGAGAAACTCCTCGAATACATCGGGCCCGAAGGCGAGGCTCAGCACGCAGCCTCCGACGGCACTGGTGCTCGAGTAGCGCCCGCCGATGTAGTCGTCGATGAAGAAGGCATCGAGATACTCCCCCGAGCGTGCCAGGGGGCTCGTCTCTGACGTGACGGCCACCATGTGACTCCGGGGATTGAGGCCGCGGATGTCGCGTTCGCGCATCTTCTCGATGACGAAGGCCTCGTTGGTGAGGGTCTCCTGCGTGGTACCGCTTTTGGACACGAGGATGAAGAGCGTCGTCTCGGGATCCACGTCGGAGATGACATCACCGGCGTCGTCGGGATCCACGTTGGAGATAAAGCGAGCCTCGAGTGCGGGCGTCTCATCGGTGCCCGCGACGTAGTTCTCGAGTGCGAGATACATCGCCCGCGGGCCGAGATCTGACCCTCCGATCCCGATCTGTACGACGGTTTCGAAGGGCTTGCCGGTGGATCCGGTGATGCGCTCGGTGTGGACGGCCCGGGCGAAATCCGCGATCCGCGACTGCTGGTGCGCGTAGAACTCCCGCTTGTCCTGATCTTCCACGGTGACGGGGTTGCCGAGCTGGCCGCGGGTCAGGTGATGGAGAACCATGCGCCCCTCGCCCGTGTTCATGACCTCGCCGTCGAGGAGGGCATGATACTTCTCGATGAGCTGCTGCTCGCCTGCGAGGGCGCCGAGGGCGTCGATGAGCTCCTCACTGACGGGGGTTGCGGCGTAGTTGAAGTGCAGGCCCTCGGCGGCAGGAATGTCGAATGCTTCGATGCGCCCGACGTCGAGGTCGGCGACCGCGGGGGCGGTTACACCCTGCAGGTGCCCGAACGCGTCGGTGCTGTCCAGATTTCGATAGTTGATATCTGCCATGGTTCCCCTCTTCCTTTCCTGCTACTGCTGCTGCCGGCGCCTGCTACCGCTGCCTACTTCTCGTGAAAGCCCGCCATCGCGCGCATCTCGCGGGCCGGACCGTCTGCGGAATCGTCGTGGCGATGCACGATCGAGGCGACCCCGGTGGCAAGGCCGTAGAGCTTGATGAAGCCGGTGGCATCCTTGTGATCGTAGGAGCTCTCGCCGAAGGATGCGAGGTCCTCGAGGTACAGCGAGTAGGGTGAAGTTCGCCCGGTGACGATGACGTTTCCCTTGTAGAGCGCCAGACGCACGGAGCCGGTGACATACTCGGCTGCCTGCCGCATGTAGGCGTCCATCGATTCGCGGAAGTGGGTGAACCACTTGCCCGCGTAGATCACATCGGCGTACTTGAGCGCCAGCTGATTCTTCATGCCGAGGGTGTCGAAGTCGAGTGTCACCATCTCGAGCTCGCGAAGTGCCCGGTAGAGGATGGTGCCCGCCGGTGTTTCGTAGACCCCGCGGCTCTTCATGCCGACGATCCGGGTTTCCACCAGGTCGGTCCGGCCGATGGCGTTCTCACGGCCGATATCGTTGAGCTTCTCCACGAGGTCGCGGGGTTTCATCTTCTTCCCGTCGATGCCGACCGGAAGGCCCTTCTCGAAGTCGATGGTGAGCTCCGTTTCCTCGTCGGGGGCTTCCTTGGGAGACTTCGTGAGAAGAAACATCTCATCGTTCGGACGGTTCCAGGTGTTCTCGAGCTCGCCACCCTCGTGGCTCATGTGCCAGAGATTCCAGTCGCGGGAGTAGATGTTCTTCTTGGAGATGTCGCCGAGGGGAATGCCGCGCTGCTTTGCGTAGTCGATGGCCTGCTCGCGGGAGGTTATGTCCCACATGCGCCACGGAGCGATCACCTGAAGGTGGGGTCCGAGGGCTTTGTAGGTGAGCTCGAAACGGACCTGGTCGTTCCCCTTGCCGGTGCACCCGTGTGCAACCGCGTCGGCCCCTTCCTCTATTGCGACCTGTACCTGGTGTTTGGCCTGCAGGGGGCGGGCAACCGAGGTGCCGAGAAGGTACTTCCCCTCGTAGATCGCGCCCGCGCGCAGCATCGGGTAGATGAAGTCCTCCACGAACTCATCACGCACGTCGATGATATGCAGCTTTGATGCGCCCGAGGCTTTCGCCTTGTCCTCGAGCTGATCCCAGTCCTCTTCCTGGCCGACGTTGGTGCATACGCCGATGACCTCGGCGTCGTTGTAGTTCTCCCGCAACCACGGGATGATAATCGAGGTGTCGAGACCGCCGGAATATGCCAGAACGATCTTCTTGATTTGCGAACTCATGCCAAAACTCCTTTGAACTCCTGTGCAATGTGAGACAGGGTGACCTCCAGCAGTCCGAGGCCGCGGTCTATCTCGTCCGCCGTGATCACGAGGGGCGGCGCAATGCGGATGATGTTCCCGCCGGACTTGAGGATCAGGAGCCCGTTCTCGCGCGCGACG
>CAYOFA010000038.1:6541-7718 GCA_964402885.1 uncultured Spirochaetaceae bacterium | reverse complement strand
CCGCCAAAGGTGGAGCCGTGGTCGCCCACATGCAGGATGTCGTTCACCTTCGCCGGAATGAGCGTCGCCGAAAGCGGCAGCCCGCCGGCGAGCGGCTTGGAGAGGCTCACGATATCGGGCTCGAGACCGACCGCTTCAGCGCCGTAGAGAAAGCCCGTACGACCGAGGCCCGTCTGTATCTCATCACCTATGAGCATCACGTCGTACTTCGCGGTGAGCTCGTTGAGTGCGCGCGCAAACTCCCGGGTCATCACCCGCAGGCCGCCTTCGCCCTGTACCACCTCCACAATGACGCCGGCGAAGCTTTCGTCGAGGACGTTCTCGAGCACGTCGGGGTCGTTGAAAGGTGCCACCTCGACACCGGGAATCAGGGGCTCGAACTTCGTGCGGTACTTCGCATTGGCCGTGACCGAGAGCGCACCCATCGTGCGGCCGTGGAAGCCGTTGGAGAATGTGAGAAACCGGTGATGCTCGGGCCCCTTCGTTGCGCCCGCGTAGAGCCGGGCATACTTCAGCGCAGATTCGTTGGCCTCAGTGCCGCTGTTGCCGAAATGCACCGCGGCAAACCGCTTCCCGTGCGTGCTCGGCGTGGAGGCGATGAGCGCCCGTCCTAGATCCAGCGCGGGGCGGGTCGTGTAGAGATTCGACACGTGGATGAGCTTCTGCATCTGATCATGTGCGATCTCAGCGAGGTCGAGACGCCCGTAGCCGAGGGCGTTCACCGCAATGCCGGCGCCGAGATCGAGATACTGGGTACCGTCGGTGTCCTCGACGTAGATCCCCGCGCCGCGTTCGAGCGCCAGGAGCTCCGATGCGTAGTTCTTCGGGAAGGGGAGATCCCCGGTTGTTGCACTCATTGTTCGATCCTCGTGCCGCCGTTTCCGGCAAGTATGTGTTCCAGTGATGCGTCTTCCGTGTAACTCCCTATGATAACGGTTCCGACACCAGCGTGCAAAGCCGCGACGCTCGAGCGGACCTTCGGGATCATTCCGCCGGTGATCGTGCCCGCCCCGATCTCCGCCTCGACTTCGGGCGGTGTGAGCCGTCTGATGAGCTCCGGTGCGTCCTCCGTCCCCCGCCGGCGCAGGATGCCGGGCACGTCGGAGAGGAACAGGAGCGCGTCGGCGGAGAGCATCGTGGCGATTTCGAGGGCGGCGTCGTCCGCGTTGAGGTTGAG
>CAYOFA010000038.1:4428-6441 GCA_964402885.1 uncultured Spirochaetaceae bacterium | reverse complement strand
TGCGACGGTCTTCCAGGGCCGCGATGTCGGCGACGAGATGCTCGAGCACGCCCGGGCTCGAGAGCGTGCGCCCCCCGATCTTTATGACGATGGTATGGCTGTTCATAGGCTCAATCGCTCAGAACTCTCCCCAGAGTTCGAGTCCCGCGGTTTCTTCCATGCCGAAGCGAACGTTCATGTTCTGCACGGCCTGTCCGGCGGCGCCCTTCTCCAGGTTGTCTATGACGCTGAACAGAAGCAGCATGCCGCCCTCGACGTGGAAGCCGATGTCGCATCGGTTCGACCCGCGCACGTCCCGTGTCTCGGGAACGGCACGTGAGGAAAAGCCGACGAAGGGCTCCGCTCCGTAGCTTCGCTCCAGGCTCTCGGCGACACTCGCGGCGTCAGCATCGGGGGCGAGAACGCAGCTCGTGGTAGCAGCGATCCCGCGCTTGATCGGAACGAGGTGGGGGGTGAAGAGGATCCGGTCGGCGACACCGCCGTCCGGGTTGGCGGCTGCGCCATGGGTGCCGCCTGCGCCCGGCGTGCCGCTTGCGTCGCCGCCGCCTGCCAGGTATCGCCGGGCGTAGTGGCTGATCTCCGCCCAGTGGCGGTGGGTGCTTCCCGGTGCGTAGGCGTTCACGTTCTCACTTCGTTCGGTGAAGAGCAGATTGACTGACGCTTTGCGACCCGCACCGGATATTCCGGACATGGCGGTGATGCTGATCGGTCCGGTTACAAGGCCGTCGCGCAGCAGCGGTAGAAGCGGCAGCAGGGCGGCTGTCGGGTAGCATCCGGGGTTGGCGATGATGTCCGCGCGGCGTACCTCGTCGCGAAACCACTCGGTGAGACCGTAGGCGCTTCGCGAGAGGAGATCCTCCCTCGGCGGCCTGCTTCCGTATGCGCTCTCGAAGAGGGCGATGTCGGGGATCCTGAAGTCCGCCGACAGGTCGATAACGACGCTCGAGTCGAAAAACGGTGCACACACCTCCGCCGACTTCAGATGGGGGAGCGCAGCGAAGACCACGTCGGGATCCTCCGCGCGGGCCTCCTCAACGCTGAGGAGTCCCCCATCGTGTGTCTTCTCGAGCAGAGCGGGTGCGAGGCCCGGATACACCGCGGTGAGGTGCTCGCCCGGGCGTGATGAGGATACGGGGAGAATAGCTTCTACCGAGGGATGGGAGGCGAGAAGCTTCATCACCCCCATCCCCCCGTAGCCGGTGGCGCCGAGGATTGCTGCTTTCACCTATCTTATTCCTTTCTATTCTTCCAGGTCGGGTACCTTCGTCCGAAGCTTGGAGAGGAGCTCGTTGCGATCGGTGTCCTCCCTCAGGACCACGAACACGGTGTTGTTTCCCGCGATGGTTCCGAGGACCTCGGGAATGTTGAGGTTGTCGAGGGCGATGGCCACGCTGTCTGCATGGCCTTCGAGCGTGTGAACGACGGCGGTGGTCCCCGAGAAGTCGAGGGACACGTAGCCGCGCCGGAAATCCTGCACGTAGCTCCGCTCCGATTCCCGTCGTTCGTCCTCGCGCGGCAGACGATAGAAGTAACCGTCGATGCCGTCTGAGATCTTTCCGACCCTCAGAAGTTTGAGGTCGCGTGACAGGGTCGCCTGGGTCACCGAGAAGCCTTCGCGCTCGAGGTGGCGCAGGAGCTGCTCCTGACTGTTGATTCGTTCACTGCGAATGATCTTTTTGATGGCTTGTAGTCGCGCTGGTCTTTCTCTCACTGTTGTATTCCTTATCGTGGAATTACGGATATTTATACAACATTATGTATCCGGTTCCGTATGCTTGTCAAAACCTTTATTATCGAGATGGAACGGAATTTTCGTTGCGGAAATCCTCAGTTCCCGGGCCATGCGGCTTCGAAAGCAGCGAGATACAAACCCTCATTCCGGGCGGCGTCTATCTCTCCGAGCAGCATCTCCCCGTCCGCGGCCACACGAAACACCTCGCAGGGAACCTCCGTCCCCGTCCCGGTCACCGATACGCACCCCCCGGGCTCCGCCGACAACCCGATCGGCTCGCG
>CAYOFA010000038.1:1512-4328 GCA_964402885.1 uncultured Spirochaetaceae bacterium | reverse complement strand
GAGCTCCACCGACTCGAGATCGAAGAGAGCGCGGGCGTGCTCCTCGGGGTCGAAGGTGTGGGCGGTGACGCGGCGAAGCGGCAGGGTCCGTTGCCAGGTAAGATCGGAGATCCGAAAGCCTTCGGGAAGCATTACGCCCGAAACGGCTCCGAATATTTCGTCCGCGGTATCTCCGGCGGCGACGGCGTACTCGGAGTCGATGATGAGCTTGTCGGCCTGCTCCTGAACGTGATCGAGCAGGGCGGGGCGGGGCCCGAACGAGGCGAGCCAGAGCACGTACACGGGGATGTCGCGGATGAGGAGGGGAGTCCAGCTCCCGGGTGCCGCGCCGACGCCGTCAGCGCCGTTCTCGATGAGGACTTCCTGAAAGCAGACGCTCTTGCGCTCGTGGTCGAGGTAGCAGCGTGCCGAGAGCGAGATATCACTTTCCCCGCGTTGCCCATCAACAATATGTATGACGCGTGCCGCCCGTTTGCCGAGGACGGCCCCGAGTGCCTGCTCCGCCCGCGGGCGGCTTTTCTCATCGCTCACCACGAGCAGATTGAGAATGACGGTGCGTGCCTCGGTGGGGGAGCTGCGCTTCTGTATCTCCGCGAGCTCGGTCTCGATCTGTTCGGGATCGAAGGTCATAGCTTTCTCCACTTGCGATTCGATGAGGCGATGAGCCTGCGGGCCTCCTCGGGGCCGGAGCTTCCCGGCATATATGTGGGAATGGGTGAGGGGTCCCGTCGCCATCCCTCGAGAACACGAGTGATGAAGGCCCAGGAGGACTCGATCTCATCGCGACGGGGGTACAGCGTCGCATCACCGAGGATGGCGTCGTAGAGCAGGCGCTCGTAGGCTTCGAGAGTCGCCTCGCCGAAGGTCGATCCGTAGGCGAAATCCATGTTCACGGGTCGCATGTCGGTGGTGTGCCCGGGGATCTTCGCGTTCATGTTGAGGGTGATGCCCTCATCCGGTTGTATCCGGATGATGAGCGTATTGCGGTTCATCGCGGGATGTCGATTGGTGAACAGCTGTCGCGGCGGCTCCTTGAAGTGCACCGAGATCTCGCTTACCTTCCGCAGCAGACGCTTTCCCGAGCGCAGGAAGATCGGCACGCCGCTCCACCGCCAGGTATCGAGAAAGAGGCGAAGCGCCACGTAGGTCTCCGTCCGTGAGTCCGGGGACACGCGATCCTCGTCTCTGTAGGCCGGGACGGGGGCGCCGTCGACGATGCCCTCATCATACTGCGCGCGGACGGCATGCTCGTTTATGTCGCGAAACGTGATGGGACGTACCGCCTGCATCGCTTTGACCTTCTCGTTGCGGATGCTCTGCGCCGAGAGGTCGTTGGGCGGCTCCATTGTCGTGAGGCTCAGAAGCTGGAACATGTGGTTCTGCACCATATCCCGCAGCGTCCCGGCACTCTCGAAGTACCCCCCGCGGGTCCCCACCCCTATTTTTTCGGCGACGGTGATCTGGATATGATCAACGTAGTTCGAGTTCCAGATGGGCTCGAACATGCCGTTGCCGAAGCGCAGCAACATGATGTTCTGCACGGTTTCCTTGCCGAGGTAGTGGTCTATGCGGAAGATCTGTCCCTCGGTGAAGTAGCGGGCGAGGAGCTGGTTGAGCTCCTGAGCCGATGCAAAATCGCGGCCGAAGGGCTTCTCGATGAGGATGCGCGTGAACCCGCCGGCCTGCTCACCGTGACCGTGGCGGCCGAGCTGCTCGATGATATCGTGATAGGAATCCGGCGGCGTCGACAGATAATAGATGCGGTTGGCGTAGCCCTCGGCGTACTCGCTCATGCGCGCGTAGCCCGAGGGATCCTCGAAGGTGGACTGAAGGTACTCCAGGCGCCCGAGAAAGGTCTCGCGCTGCTCATCCGAGGCGCCGGGCACTTCGGCGATCATCCCCCGCGCCCGCTCTCTGAGGCCATCGGTGCCCCAGTCGCGTCGGGCGAAGCCGACCACCTTGAAACGGGTCATGCCTTTGAGAAAGAGCGAGAACAGGGCCGGCATGAGCTTTCTCGCGGTGAGGTCCCCGGTGACGCCGAAGATAAAGATGACGAAGGGCGGCGCCTCCTTCCGCGACTCCAGTCCGAGGTTCAGGGGGTTATCCGTCATATGAGCCAAATATTCCACCGTAGACCGCGAAAATCAATGCGCCGGTGCTGAGGGCAGATGGTGGTATCGTGCTTCGGCCGGCGCGTGCGTGATCTCGCTGTAGTCCCGCTGTCCCGCTCCGATCGCGATGCGCACCCTCGATGCGGTTCCGGACCGCTCGGCGAGATCCTCGGCACCGAATCGGCCGAAGGGATAGAGGGTGAGCGAGGAGCCGGAGATCGCACGACGCACGTCGAAGCGAAAGGCGCCGGTAACGCCGGGCTCCGGCTCGATCCAGGATATCGTGAACTGACTGCCGACCTGCAGCAGGCTTCCGAATGCGCATCCGGAGCCGGTGACACCGCGCAGGTCGAGCCGGCTGCCACTGCCGTCGGGATACTGTGTCGCGAGAACCTGATCCTCCGCTCGCTCCGGAAGGCGCAGCGGCAGCGCGAACGGAACGAGCTCCTCGACCCGGACGTTCTCCCCGACGACGGGGAACTCGAAGCACAGCTCGAAAATGAGCCACGGAAACTCCCCGATTGCCGTGTAGTCAACGAGCAGACGCCCCGGCGCATCGAAGTCGTTGCGGCCGACGGAGTGAATGGACATGAGACCGCGCGCGCCGATGCCGGGTTCCTCGAAGGAGAAGGCGCTCTCCGGCGTCAGCGTGTAGGTCCGCTCGCTCGTTCGAAGGAAGCCGGACACGGTATCCGCGAGAAGCTG
>CAYOFA010000038.1:0-1412 GCA_964402885.1 uncultured Spirochaetaceae bacterium | reverse complement strand
ACGGCCTCGGAGGTTCGCACGCAGGGCATGCGGCAGGCACCGGTCTCGGTGGCCGGCGGCGTCCCCGTCGCGCGGGTTCCGCGGTCGGTGATCCACTCGGGATCGAAGGGCGTGATGTGCAGGGGCCGTGCGGTGCCGGCACGGCGGTCGAGGACGAGATCGAGGACTTCCACCGCGTGCGCTGCTCCCGCCCGGAGAATGACGACGGCTCCCGGTGAGCGGTGTTTGTCCATGACGCGCAGGTCGGAGCTCAGAGAAGCCTCACGTATCTGCGGGCCGCGGAGGAGCGCGGGAATCGACCATGTATGGCCGCCGACCGCGAAGAGAAAACGCGCGGGCTCCCGGCCCGTTGCCGGAACGATGCCACGGGCGAAGGCGTCGAAATGCCGCGCGTACACCGAGGCCGCCTCCGGCCGTCGGGGATCGGGAAAGGGTGCGAGCAGAATCGGAGCCGCACCGGGAAAGACGTCGAGGATGCCGCTCTTTCGCGGGTTGGAGAGTCCGAGCGCACACTCGGGCTCGAGCTCGGCGGCGAGGAGAAGCGAGTGCGCTACCCCCGCATAGCCTGCGGTCGCCACCCGGTCGCCGGCGGAGTCCATACGCGAGCGGACTGCCGCTGCAATCGATGGATTTTCGAGGGCGGTGAGCGCGGGAAGACTCCAGGTGACGGGGGCGCTTCGAAACCGGGGGCTCGCGTCGAGGAGCCGCGCGAGGGATGCTACCTCGGAAGACGCGGTGCCGGGAGGTACGAAGGCGAGGACGCTCAGCTCGAGTTCGGTCTGTCTGGCCACATAGGCATTGTGACGCAAGTACCGGAGAAAAATCAAACCTGTCTGGAGCCACCCTAAGTGCCGGGATGATTGCGATACAACGAAATTTCTTGTTGATGATTGCAGGAATCCTTTGTATCTTTCCGGCAGCATCGAAGACATCGCTAGTAAAAGCACTCAATGCACCAAAACGACACAAAGAGGGAGTGGATATGGCGAAGCAACTGACATTCGACGAGGAAGCCCGAAGAGCGCTTCTCCGCGGCGTTGACCAGCTTTCAAACGCCGTCAAAGTTACGCTGGGTCCGAAGGGGCGAAACGTTCTGCTTGACAAGAAGTTCGGTGCTCCCACGGTCACCAAGGACGGAGTATCGGTCGCGAAAGAGATCGAGCTCGAAGATCCGTATGAGAACATGGGAGCGCAGCTTCTCAAGGAAGTCGCCACCAAGACAAACGACGTTGCCGGTGACGGTACGACCACCGCAACGGTGCTCGCGCACAGCATGGTCCGTGAGGGCCTCAAGAGCGTGGCAGCCGGCATCAACCCGATGGGCATCAAGCGCGGTATCGACCGGGCCGTAGAGCTCGCCGTTGCCGAGATCCAGAAGATGTCCAAGGTCATCAAGGACAAGGAAGAGATTG
>CAYOFA010000037.1:13878-21192 GCA_964402885.1 uncultured Spirochaetaceae bacterium | reverse complement strand
GATGGGAAAGACTCTCGGCGACCCGAAGGATCCTCTTCTGGTCTCGGTCCGGTCGGGAGCGGCCGTGTCCATGCCGGGTATGATGGATACCGTGCTGAACCTCGGGCTCAACGACGAGGCCGTCGATGGTCTGGCGCAGAAGTCCGGCAATGAGCGCTTTGCCTGGGATTCCTATCGTCGGTTCATCAACATGTTCGGTGACGTCGTCATGGGCGTCAAGCACGAGGAGTTCGAGAAGGTTCTCGAGCGCATGAAGAAGAACAAGGGTGTCGAAAACGACACCGACCTCGATGCAGCGGATCTCAAGAAGCTCGTCACTCAGTACAAGAAGGTTTACAAGGAGAACACCGGCGCCGAGTTTCCTCAGGATCCCAAGGATCAGATGTGGAAGACCATCAACGCAGTGTTCGGTTCGTGGAACAATCCGCGCGCCATCAATTACCGGAAGCTGAACGACATCAAGGGCCTCAAGGGAACGGCGGTTACCGTCATGTCCATGGTCTTCGGAAACTTCGGCGAAGATTCCGGCACGGGCGTGTGCTTCTCCCGCGATCCCTCCACGGGTGAGAAGGTCTTTTACGGCGAGTACCTCATGAATGCACAGGGCGAGGACGTCGTTGCCGGTATCCGGACTCCGATGGCCATCAAGACGCTCGCCGATCGCGACCCCAAGATCTACAACCAGCTCGTCGAGGTGAAGGACAAGCTCGAGCGCCACTACCAGGACATGCAGGACATGGAGTTCACCATCGAGCAGGGTAAGCTCTATCTCCTCCAGACCCGAAACGGCAAACGGACCGGTATCGCGGCCGTGAAGATCGCGGTCGACATGGTCAACGAGGGCCTCATCGACAAGGAAAAGGCGATGGACCGCGTGACCCCGGCTCAGCTCGATCAGGTCTTCCATCCGATGATCGATCCCAAGGCTGCCGAGTCGGCGAAGTCGCTGACCAAGGGCCTCAACGCCTCTCCCGGCGCCGCGACCGGTCAGGTCGTATTCACAGCCGATGAGGCGGAGCAGTGGGTGAAGGACGGGAAGAAGGTGCTTCTCGCCCGCAAGGAGACCAGTCCAGAGGATATCGGCGGTATGCACGCGGCGGAAGGCGTCCTCACCTCCACCGGCGGCATGACCAGCCATGCAGCAGTCGTTGCCCGCGGTATGGGTACCCCCTGCGTCGTCGGCGCCAAGGGCGTCGTGATTTCGGGCAAGACCATGATGGTCGGCGAGAAGAAGTTCAAGCAGGGCGATTTCGTCACCATCGACGGCACCACCGGTAACGTCTACGAAGGCGCGCTGCCCCTCATGGAGCCGAAGATCTCCGGCGAGCTCCGCGCGTTCCTCGAGTGGACCGACGATGTGCGAAACAAGGCGCGTCGCGAGGGCCTCGAGCAGGTCGGGTTCAACATCCGCACCAACGCGGACACCCCGGAGGACGCTCAGCGCGCTCGCGAGTTCGGCGCCGAGGGCATCGGCCTGTGCCGAACCGAGCATATGTTCTTCGAGGAGGATCGCATCAAGATCTTCCGCCAGATGATCGTGGCAGAGAACAAGGAGGCCCGGCAGAAGGCCCTCGATAAGCTCATGCCGCTCCAGAAGGAAGACTTCGCGGGTATCTTCAAGGCGATGGACGGGCTGCCCGTCACGATCCGCCTGCTCGATCCCCCGCTGCACGAGTTCGTGCCGAGCGAGAAGGAAGCCATCAAGGAGCTCGCCGAGAGTGTGAACGTCAGTGTTCCCAAGCTCAAGGCCAAGATCGACTCTCTGCACGAGGCGAACCCGATGCTCGGACACCGAGGCACCCGCCTCGGCATTACCTATCCCGAGGTCTACAACATGCAGGTGGAGGCCATCATGACCGCCGCCTGCGAGGTCGCGAAGCAGGGCGTGAAGGTGTATCCCGAGATCATGATTCCGCTCGTGGGCACCGTAAACGAGCTCGACGTCATGCGCACGGACGCCGAGCAGGTGGCAGAGCGCGTGCTCGAAGAGAAGAAGATGACGATCGAGTACATGATCGGTACGATGATCGAGATCCCGCGCGCCGCACTGACCGCCGACGAAGTGGCCAAGAGGGCGGATTTCTTCTCCTTCGGTACCAACGACCTCACGCAGATGACCTTCGGGTACTCGCGTGATGATATCGGGTCGTTCCTGCCGCAGTACCTCGAAGACGGTATTCTCGAGGACGATCCCTTCGCCGTACTCGACCAGGAAGGCGTGGGACAGCTTGTGAAGATGGGAACCGATAAGGGCCGCCAGACCAACCCGAAGCTGAAAGTCGGAATCTGCGGCGAGCACGGCGGCGAGCCGCGCTCCATCGAGTTCTGCTACAAGGTCGGTATGAACTACGTCTCCTGCTCCCCCTTCCGCGTACCCATTGCGCGGCTAGCGGCGGCAAAGGCCGTGGCGCACGACGAGAAGTAGCGCGCGGTCGAGGTCCGGGGCGCCGACCGCTGTCGCGCCCGGGCCGATCACTGGACACTACGCACGATACAGGGCCGCCCGACCTACGGTTGGGGCGGCCCTTCTTTTTTGGGGTTATCAGGGAGTCGGGGTATCAAGGAGGCTGTTGGTGGTGTTCACAAAAAACCCCGCACCGAAGTGCGGGGCTCGTGCCACATGCCGCCGATCAGAATCGAACTGATGACACGGGGATTTTCAGTCCCCTGCTCTACCGACTGAGCTACAGCGGCGTGACGTATGGACGTGAGAATATGAGAAAACCCGCAAACTGTCAAGGGAAGCTCGGGCAAAAACCGCGCCGGCAGGAGGGGCCCGCGGCGGCATCCGCGCGGCGGCGCATGCAAGCTTGACCTGACACGGCGGCGGGGATATGCTCGGAGTCGATGGACATTAATCGGATGCGAGACGACTCCTACCGCAAGGCATCGGGTAAATCGTCGCCTCGCAACAATTCATCCGGCACATCTTCCGGCAGCACGGGAGGCCCCTCATCAGGCGAGTCGACCGGCAAGTCGACCGGCGCGGCCTCAACGGAGACGGTGCGCGGCCTGCTGAAAACCGGCGCGCCCGGAGTCGGGAAGGGTGCGGCCCGTTCCACGAAGGGGGCGGACCAGGCGGAGAGGGCCACGGCCGGAAGTGGCGCCGAGAAGGCTGCGCGGTTTCTGATGGTCATCGGCCGGGATCAGGCGGCCGAGGTGCTCCGGCATCTCGATGAGGCCGACGTGGAGGCCGTTACGCGCGAGATCGCGCGGATCGGCACGCTTTCGGGCGCCGAGGCGGAGGCTGTCCTCGAACAGGTCGGCGATGCCGCGACGAAGGGCCGTGAGCGGCATGGCGGTGCGGCGGTCGCGAAGGAGTTCCTCACCCGCGCCTTCGGTGAGGAGCGGGGGGAGGAAGTCTACGGCAAGCTCGGGATCGGCGAGAGCGACCGCTTCGCCTTCCTCGAAGAGCTCGAGCCGCAACAGGTGGCGATGCTCCTGAAAGAGGAGTCCCCGCCGGTAGTCGCGACGATTCTCTCCACCCTCAGCGCCGCGCCCGCAGCCCGGGTAGTGAAACTGATGTCGGAGGAGCGCCGGGCGGAGGTTGTCCTGCGCATGGCCCGGATGAATGCGGTCTCGCCGGAGGTACTCGCCCGCGTGGAAGAGGTCCTCAAGGAACGCATCCGACGGCAGGGGAAGCTGGTTTCGAACGAGATAGACGGACGGGGTGTTCTGGCCTCCATTCTCAGGCACATGGATCTCGACGGGGAACGGGCGGTACTGGACTCGCTGGCCGAGGAGGATCCGGAGCTCGCCCGCTCGATCCGGGATCGGCTGTTTACCATCGACTCCATCCTGGCCATAGACGACCGCGACCTGCAGCAGGCGCTCACGGAGTTCACCGAGCGGGAAATTGCCTGTGTGCTCGTGGGACAGGCCGAACGGGTCAGGAGCAAGCTGCTTCGCAATGTTTCCGAGCGCCGGGCAAAGGATGTTTCGGAGGAATACGTGCATCAGGCGGATATCCCGCAGAAGGAAGTTTCGGACGTGCAGCGCCGCTTTCTCGACCACCTGAGAAGGCTCGCGGAGGAGGGCGCTATTCTTGTCCGTAATTCCGATGACGAGTATATTTAGGCGATGTATCAGATAGGCATGGCATATCTGCTCTGGCTACCGTCACTGTTCGGGGTGGCAGGGCTGCATCGGTTCTACATCGGGAAGATAGGCACGGGAGTCCTGTATCTGCTCACCGGTGGCCTGCTCGGACTGGGTACCCTCTACGATGCAGTGACACTACCGAACCAGGTGCAGGAGGCGAACTACCGCCTCGGCTACCGTTACGGCGGCAGACGGCAGGTGCCGGGATCGGACCCGGTCAGTGACATGTTCGACCGGATCACCGGTTCTGTCGGACAGGATCAGCGGCGGCCGAGGTCGGTCGAGCAGATCATTCTGACGACTGCCCGGGAGCACGGTGGATACACGACCGCGACGGAGATCGCGCTCGAAGCGGAGGTGTCCGTGGATGAGGCCAAGGAAGAGCTCGACGGCCTCGTATCGAAGGGGATCGCGGAGGTGCGCGTGAAGAAGAACGGCGTCCTTGCCTACGTGTTCCCCGAGCTTCTCGATGAGGCGACGGAGTCGCAGTTCGAAGATCTATAAATATCTGGAAATTGGGATACATATCATGACGGCGAATGAACTACGCAGAAAGTATATCGAGTTTTTTGTTGAGAAGGGCCACGCTCAGATCTCCGGGAAGTCACTGATTCCCGAGAACGATCCGACCGTGTTGTTCACAACCGCGGGCATGCATCCGCTGGTGCCGTACCTTCTCGGTGAGCCTCATCCGGCGGGTGATCGCCTGGTGAACTACCAGAAGTGTATTCGCACCGGCGACATCGAGGACGTGGGCGACCAGAGTCACCTGACATTCTTCGAGATGCTCGGTAACTGGTCACTCGGCGACTACTTCAAGGAAGGGGCCATCCGTATGAGCTACGAGTTTCTGACCTCGAGCTCGTGGCTGGGCATCCCGCCCGAGCGTCTCTCGGTGACGGTATTTGCCGGCGATGAGGAGGTCTCTCGCGACGACGAGTCGGCCTCGGTGTGGCGGGCGCTCGGGATTCCCGAGGAACGCATCTACTATCTGCCGCGCAGCGACAACTGGTGGGGCCCCGCCGGCGCCACGGGTCCCTGTGGCCCGGACAGTGAGATGTTCTACGATACCGGCGTCCCCGGCAGTGCGGAGAGCCGGCCGGGTGTCAACGACGGCAAGTACATGGAGATCTGGAACGACGTCTTCATGCAGTACAACAAGCAGGGAGATGGGAGCTATGTCCCGCTATCCCAGAAGAACGTCGACACCGGCATGGGTATCGAGCGAACGGTAGCGGTGCTTCAGGGTAAGAAGTCCGTTTACGAGACCGAGGTGTTTCAGCCCATCCTTCAGAATCTCGGTGACATCTTCTCGGTGAGTTACGGCAACGACGAGGAAACCGACCGTTCGCTTCGCATCATAAGTGATCACATCAAGGCGGCAACCTTCATCCTCGGAGACGAAAACGGCGTCTCGCCGTCCAACGTCGGCCAGGGGTATATCCTCCGGCGCCTCATCCGCCGCGCGGTGCGCCATGGTCGCAAGCTTCTCGGGCGGGAGGACATGTTCCTGCATCAGCCCGCGAAGACCGTCATCGAGATGTACCGGGACGCCTACCCCGAGCTCGGTCAGAACGCCGACAAGGTACTCGATGAGGTCGTGGGCGAGGAAAAGCGGTTTCTCGACACACTGCAGAAGGGCGAGCACGAGTTCGAGAAGATGCTGCCGAAGCTCCTCGAGGAGCCCTCCGGAGTCATTCCGGGGGAGGTCGCCTTTCGCCTCTATGATACCTTCGGGTTCCCGATCGAGATAACCGAGGAACTCGCCTCCGAGCACAACCTGCAGGTTGATCGCGAGGGCTTCGATGAGGCGTTCCGCGAGCATCAGGAACGCTCCAAGATGGACGCGAACCAGACCTTCAAGGGCGGACTCGCCGACCACTCGGAGCATACCACCAAGCTCCATACCGCGACCCATCTTCTGCACAAGGCGCTTCGGGACGTTCTCGGTGATCACGTTGCCCAGAAGGGTAGTAACATCACGCCGGAGCGGCTTCGCTTCGACTTTTCCCATCCGGAGAAGATGACCAGAGAGCAGATCGAAGAGGTCGAGCGGATCGTGAACGAGAAGATCAAAGAAGATCTCCCGGTGCGCTACGAGAACATGACCCTCGAGGAAGCGCGTGAGAAGGGCGCGATGGCCCTGTTCGGGGACAAGTACGACGAGGTGGTCAAAGTCTACAGCGTCGGTGACTACTCGAAGGAAGTCTGCGGCGGGCCGCACGTCTCGCGAACGGGTGAGCTCGGCGGATTCCGCATTACCAAGGAGCAATCCTCCTCCCAGGGTGTGCGCCGCATCAAGGCTGTCGTCGGCGACTCCCAGGGCTGACCGATTCGCCCAGCTGCCCGCAGGCGGCCGCAATGGAGCGGCCCCGCGGAAAGCGCCCCGTAACGGGATAGCCACCCGCCAGAACGCGGGCGGCGAATGCGCTCACCGCCGTATCCGTCGGCGGCTCGAACGGAACCCCGTCCACCCTGTTCCAGGGGATGAGATTCACATCACATCGATCCCGACGCGGTAACGAGTTGAGAAAACTGCAGACCGCGGCGGCGTCCTCCTCGCTGTCGTTCACGCCGCCGAGCAGCGGCACCTCGAAGGTGACCGGGCGACCGGTGCGCTCGAGGTAGCGGGCGAGGGCGGCGCGGAGGTTCTCGAGCGCCACGGCGGCGACCGTCGCCGGGGGTGCCGGAGCTTCCGCGGCGCCTGCGTTCGCGGTCCCGCGGCCGCCGGCGTCCGCGGCCCGGCCGTTGCCCGCCCCGCCGGCGAGCCTCGTCGCGCCGGGCATGAGGCGCGCGCGAAGCATCGGGTCTGCGGTGACGAGCGATACCGCGAGACGGGGCCGTGCCCCGGGCAGTTGCGCGAGGAAGCTCTCGGAGGTGAGGCGGTCTATTCCCGCCGGAATACCGCATGTGGATATCGTGATGCGCTTGAAGGGAATCTCCGGTCCGTGAGGATGGGCGAAGACGCGTGCGGCGGCGAAGACGGCATCGGTGTTCAGAAGCGGCTCTCCCATACCCATGAATACGATGTTGGATACGGGCCCGAGGCGCTCGCCGGCGGCGAGGTACTGTTCCACGATCTCCTCGGTAGTGAGGTTCCGGCGGAGGCCGAGTCGACCGGTCCGGCAGAACCGACAGCCCATACCGCATCCGACCTGCGTCGACAGGCACAGTGTGCGTCTCGGTTGCCGGTGCCTTGTTCCGGACGTGGGG
>CAYOFA010000037.1:0-13778 GCA_964402885.1 uncultured Spirochaetaceae bacterium | reverse complement strand
GTGAGCACCACGGTCTCCACGGCAACGCCGTCACCCAGGCGCAGCTTGAGCTTTACGTTCCCCGCGTGGTCCCGGACCATACGTTCGACCTCCGCGTTTCGCCCACGGAGGAGACCGCGATGGGAATCGAGCAGGCGACGGAACTGTCGCGCCTCGCCCCCGCGAAGTCTGTTGTGTGCAGCCTGGAAGAGAACACGGGCGTGTACGGGGCCGGGCACGGTTTCGGCTGTGACGATCTCCTCGGGAAGGCGTGCGGCGAGGATCGCCGTGCGCGCAGGCTCAGCTCCGGTCGCCACGGATACGCTCGAGGATGTCCGTGATGCGTCGATTGCGCTTTCCCTGTTGCGGGAAGCTCTCGAGAAGCTTGACGGCGTCAGGCCGACGGCCCGCCTTCAGGTAGCATTCTGCAAGAGTTTCGTAGACCCGCGCGTTCTTCGGAGCGGACTGTACAAGGGCTTCGAGTGACTCGATCGCCCTCGCATAGTCACCCGCGTCCATGTTGAGCAGCGCGAGACCGAGAACGGCGTAGGCGTCGAACTCGATGTTCAGTGCCTGTTCGTAGTACTGCTTCGCGGTGTCCGGATGCCCGATCGAGCGGTAGGCGTCTCCTGCGCGGGTGAGAATCACCTTGTTCTTCGGATCACGTGCAAGGATGCGGTTCCAGTACTCGAGGGCGGTCTCCGGCTCGCCGAGGCCGCGGTAGCAGTCTCCCAGTCCGAACAGCGCGTAGAAGTTGTTCGGCTCACGGTCGAGGGCGCGATTGAAGAACTCCACCGCGGTGTCGAAGCGCTTGAGCTTGCGGTAGCAGTTGCCGATGGAGGTCAGAACGCGGATATCAACCCGCGGCCCGCTAATGCGCAGCATCCAGTTCCAGTAGTACAGCGCACTCTCGTAGTCCTTGAAGTCGTAGTGCAGGTGCGCGAGCCCGATAATCGCGTAGGCGTTGTTCTCCTCGATCGACAGAACCCGATCGTAGAGCTGCTTCGAGCGGTCGAAGTTGCGAACCTTCCTGTGCGCGTCGGCGACTCTCGTAAGCACCGTCACGTTCTCATCATCGTGCTCGAGGTACTGCTCCCACACCTCGATGGCGCGGTGAAACTGCCGCATGTTCTTGTAGCAGTCGGCGAGCCCGAAGAGGGCGTAATTGTTGCGGGGATGATGTTCGAGGCACCGGCGGTAGTGTTTTACCGCTTCCCGGCAGTCGCCCCGCTTACGAGCGGCGTCGCCGAGCCCGACGAGGGCGTAGTTATTCTCCGTGTCATGCTCGAGGATCTCACGAAAGAGGCGCTCCGCATCGGAGAGATAATTCTCCCGAAGCAGCTGATACCCTTCCTGAGAGAGGCGGGCGATATGGGCCTTGGATCCGGGCTCCTCACGTGGAGTGCCGTCGTCGGGGGGCAGATTATGTTCCGTCATTCCTCGCTCGATTCATACAGCCAGTGACGCACGACGCCCGCCATCTTCTCGATCATGGCATCCGAGCGGGCGCTGTCACCGGCCTGCCAGAACATGCGAAACGCCTCCAGCGGTTTCTGCTTCTTGCGATACTGCTCGCCGAGCCGTATGAGCCCGTCCGAGTAGCGCGCAGTGAGGAATATTCGCTGGGCGTCTGCAAGCTTGCCCTGGTTGTAGAGCTCGTTGCCCTTTCGGATAAGGGCACTTCGTTTTTCCGGCGACAGGCTGGGGAGTTGGTCCGAGCTGACTTTTATGAAACCGGGCGCCGGTGGGAGTTTTGCGTTCACGTTTTCCATCGACCAGTTGCCCTATTATACGGTCTCGGAACGAGAGAATCAAATGACACCCTTCGTCGACATCCCCGTTGTGTCTGCTCGCTCACTGAAGCTGCGCCCAAGGGCTATACCGAGGGCTTTGAAGAGTGCCTCCACCATGTGATGACTGTTGCTGCCGTAGCGACACAAAAGATGGAGGTTGCATCGCGAGCGCACCGACAGCGCCCAGAAGAACTCAGCAAAGAGCGCCATCTGGAAGTCGCCGGAGTAGGCCTGGGGGTAGTCGGCGTCGTACACCAGGTAGGGGCGCCCGCCGGCGTCGACGACGGCCTCCGAGAGAGCGTCGTCCATCGGCACGATTCCGTGCCCGAACCTGACGAGATTCGTCGAATCGGAGAGAATCCGGGAGAAGCAGTCTCCTATCACCAGGCCGACGTCCTCCACCACGTGATGGGAATCGACATCGGTGTCGCCATCGGCCTTCACGACCAGCTTGAAGCCGCCGTGAAATGACATCGCGTGAAGCATATGATCGAAGAAGGGCACGCCGGTGTCGATCTCGATGTCCTCCCGGGTATCGAGGGTGAGTCCCACCGAAATGCGGGTCTCCTTCGTTTCGCGGGTTACCTCCGCATGTCGTGTTGCCATACGCTACTCCTCGGGTTTGCTGCGCAGCCGCTTGAGGAAATCATTCACGCGGCGATAGTGGAACTTATAGTACGCCGGATTGGCGATGAGGTGAACGTTGATGCGCTCGAGCTCTTCGCGCACCACGAGGTCGTTCGCCTTCAGGGTTGAGCCTGTCTCCACGAGGTCTACGATGTAGGGCGCGAGTCCGAGCACCGGCGCGAGCTCAACCGATCCGTTCAGCTTGATCACCTCGACCGGGATCCCCTGCCGGTGAAAATAGTCGCGCGCGTAGCGGGTAAACTTGGTGGCGACGGTCATGTGTCCCCGATCCTCCTGCGGATCGTGGTCGCGACGCGTGGCGAGGCACATCGTCGTGGAACCGTAGTCGAACTCGTGGAGGGTGAAGAAGGACTGCCCCGACTCGTATATGACATCGGCGCCGCATATTCCGAGTCCGGCGATGCCGTGGTTCACGTACACGGGCAGATCACTGTTCTTGACGAGAATGATCTTCAGCAGGCCCTCGGTATCGTAGGCGACGAGCTTGCGCTTCTCGACCTCGAAGTGAATCCCCCGGCGGGCGAAGTGCTCCTGTGTCTGATCGAACAGCCTGCCCTTCGGGAGGGCGAGGGTCAGTGGCGTGTCGGAAGCCGTGCTCATAGGATGGTCGTCCTTCCCTCGCCGCGCATCGAGCGGGCTGCGCGTACGCGCGCGGCAAAGTCCTCCCCGGGCGCCGTCTCCGCCTCGGGGGGAGCGAACAGCTCGTGATCGATCTCGAGGTGATCCTGAATCTTCCGCAACATCAGTGAAAAGCCGACCGACGGGGCGTCGAGGCCGAATACCGAGAGCAGCCCGTCGTAGCGACCGCCTGCGGCAACCGCGCTGTCGAGGCCGTCCATGTACACCTGGAAGGCCACACCGGTGTGATAGGGCTGATTGCCGATCTCCGAGAAATCGAGCCGCAGTCGGGAGGCGGCGTCGAGTTCGTCGAGAAGACGATAGAGTGATCGCGTCTCCTCGATCGCCCCGCGCTCCGCTTCATTGAGATCCTGCGAGATGCGGCCAAGGAGCTCGTCGAGCTCGTCGAGCTCCCCGATGAACGCATAGAGCTCGAGGAGGGCGTCGATTTCGGCCCCGGCGCGGTCGAGGGCCTCGAGGGCCGTGCGGACGGCGTTCCAGTCACGCAGGCGTACGCCGCGGCGGGCCTGGCGGCGCGCGTCGTCATCCGCGCCGGCGAAACCGGCGTCGAAGAGCGAGCGGCAGCCGAGATGCACGAAGAACTCGCCGACGCCGACGCGCTCGAGCACATCGAGGAGCATGAGAAGGATCTCGGCATCCGCCTCCATGCCCGGCTTTCCGATCAGTTCCGCCCCGATCTGGAAGAACTCGTTCTTGGAGATGTCTTCGGCCGCCTGGTGGCGGAGAATGCTGTCGGCGTAGAAGACGCGTGAGGGCAGGTCCCCCGGGCGCAGGATCAACCCCATCTGCTTTGCAAGAAAGAGGGTGATGTCGGATCTGAGCATCAGCAGGTCACCCTCGCGATCGATGAGGCGATATATGCTGCGCGCGTCCTCCTCGCGCAGGAGGGGCGTGTAGACGTCATAGAAGTCGAACGAGGGTGTCTGGACGGGGAGATATCCCCACAGGAGGAAGCGCTCCTCGATTGCCGCCGAGAGGCGACGGTGCCGGTACGCTTCCTCGAGATAAAACGCCTCGGTTCCCTGGGGGACCTGCAGCGCGCGTTTGTACTGTGCCGTCACGTGATGCTCCTCTGCACGGGCGATTGGCGCGCCTTACGATAGCAAAAATCGGGCCGGTTTGGGAACTGGCCCTTGACCGCAGGCCCGCGCGGGTGTAACCTGAATTTAATGCAAGCGCTTGCGCAAGGAAACCCGACACCATTCATTGATATCCAGGGATTTCTGCGGTTGTACATTCTAAACCTATTGAATTTAGTAAGTTATAGCTTATTGCAAGTCCGTTCACAGCCAGGCGGTCGGACGAACTCTGCGCGGAACACGCTGCAACCGCTTGCAATTTTAGTCCACCGACCGACGACGGCCGACGCCCGGCACGGGCGCCCGCCGTCCGCGGAGGTGTGAGCCGTGCGTGAGCGCATTACCATGAAAGATCTGGCCCGTATGGCGGGGACGAGCCTCTCCACGGTGTCCCGCAGCCTCAACGACAATCCGGCCATCTCGGAGAAAACGCGGGAGCGAATCAAGGAGCTCGCACGACGCTACGGGTTCGACTTCAATATGAGCGCGAAGAGCCTTGCGACCCGGCGAAACAGCACCGTGGGGCTGATCTTTCCCGAGTCACTCGATAACCCCGACAACTTCGCGTTTGCCGGCATGCTGTTACGCAACGTCCGCGCCGTGCTCGAAGAAGCCGCCCTCGACACGCTCATCTCATTCAATCGCAACTACTACAGCGGCGAGAGCAACATTCGCCGACTGCTGCGACAGGGCAAAGTCGACGGCCTGCTGCTCATACAGCCTCACTTCGAGCCCGGAGATCTCGAGGCGGTGAGGGCGTCGGGAGTTCCTTATGTCCTGCTGCACTTCCTGCCCGAGGGCGTCGACCATGCGGCTACCAACTACGTCTACGTCGACCATGTCCTCGGCGGCCGCCTTGCCACGGGGCATCTTCTCGATTCCGGATGCCGACGAATCTTCTGTCTCACCGAGCGGGAGCGCCAGTTCAAGGAGCGCACGGAGGGCTACCGTCGGGCTCATCGGGAGCGAAAGCTGCCGGTCCATGAGCACCTCGTCTTCTCGGCCGACGCCACCTTCGAGGCGGGGTATCGGACGATCCTCGACAATCGGGAGACCATCGAAACGGCCGACGGCATCTTCGCCCAGGCCGACATTACGGCGTTCGGTGTGCTGGCCGCCCTCCGGGAGCTCGGTGTGCGGGTGCCCGACGACGTTCCGCTCGTGGGCTACGACGATATCCGCATGGCCGGTATCACCGATCCCCCGCTTACAACCATCCATCAGCCGCAGGAGCAACTCGTCGAGTCGGCCTGCCGTCGACTGGTCGAATTGCTCGGTGGAGCGGATCCCGAGCCACCGCTTCATCATCTACTGGAACCGTGGCTCGTGTGCCGGCGCACGGCTCCGGCTCTGAACAGCAGCAACGACGGAGGCGCCGCGGCGTCTTCCGATAGTGATTAAACGTAAGGAGGCGTTATCATGAACAGACTACTGATTGCAGTGGTACTTACGGTCTCGCTCATCACCTTCGGGTGTCAGCAGGGCGGGGAGCAGCAGGAGGGCCAAGAGGCGGCCGAGGAAGGCGCCGGCGGGGCCCAGGCATCCTACACCGACAATCCCTGGACGCAGGGCGAGGATCTTTCGGGCACCACCGTGACGATCTTCGGCGCGTTCGTGGAACCGGGCTCCGACTACTTCATCGAAAGCATGTCGGCGTTCGAGGAGCAGACGGGCATCGAGGTCGAGTACAACGGTTCCGGCGACTTCGAATCGCTCATCAGTGTGCGCGTGGAAGGCGGCGATCCGCCCGACATCGCATCATTCGCACAGCCCGGTCTTCTCGAGGACATGGTGCGGCGCGGCCACATTCAGGATCTCAACGACTGGTTCGATCGCTCGTTTCTCGAGGAACATTACGACGACAGCTGGCTCGAGATCGCCACCATGAACGACATCATGGCGGGAATCTGGTACCGGGCAAACGTGAAGAGTCTTGTGTGGTATCCCCAGCCTGAGTTCAGTGAAGCCGGCTACGAGGTGCCCGAGACCTGGGACGAGATGATGGAGCTTTCGCGGACCATGGCGGACGACGGTACGCCTCCATGGTCGATCGGCATCGAGAGCTCCGGCGCGACCGGCTGGGTGGCTACGGACTGGCTCGAGGACATCATGCTCCGCACGGTTCCTCCGGAGAAGTACGACGCGTGGGTGCAGGGAGAACTTCCCTTTAACTCCGAAGAGGTCAAACGCGCGGCGAACATCATGGGTGAGATCTGGTTCAACGAGGACTTCGTCCTCGGCGGGACGCAGTCCATCCTGACCGTGCCATTCGGCGACGCGGTGGAGCCCCTGTTCCGCGATCCGCCGCAGGCGTGGTTGCATCGTCAGGCAAGCTTCATCACCGACTTCTTCCCGGAGGATGCGGAGGTCGGCGAAGACGTGAACTTCTTCTACCTCCCGCCCATCGACGAGGAGGAGGGAAAGCCCGTCCTCGGTGCCGGCGACATCATGGCCGCCTTCGAGGATCGCCCCGAGGTGCGCGCGGTCATGCGCTATCTCGCGACCGGCGAGTCCATCAAGGCATGGGTGCAATCCGGCGGTGTCGTCGCGCCCCACAAGGACGCGCGGCTCGACTGGTATCCCACCGAGGCGAACCGGCGCTACGCCGAAATCCTGCAGGAGGCGGATACCTTCCGATTTGACGGTTCGGACATGATGCCGGGGCAGGTTGGTACCGGTGCATTCTGGAACCAGATGACCAACTGGGTCGGTGGATCGGACCTGGAGACGGTCCTCGAGAACATCGATCAGGCCTGGCCCGAAGAGGAGCGATAGTCCGCGGATCCCTGGTATCTACGAGCCTGTTGGTACGGGCTCGTACATGTGAACGATGGACCGGCCATAGGCGCGCTCGTCGACGAGGGTGAGCCCCTCAACCTCGCCTGTGAGCCGGTCCTCCCTGGGATAGTGAATGACGAGTCGCCCGCCGGGGGCGAGCACCCCGGCCGCCGCAATGGTGGCGAGCAGCCTGTCTTTGTGCGGGTAGCGAAAGGGCGGATCGCAGAACACGAGGTCGAACGGCGGGCCGGCGGCGCTCCCGGGGTGCGTGGCGCTCCCGGGGTTCGCGGCGCCGCCGGGTCCCACGGCGCCGCCGGGGGTCGCGGCGTCTTTCGGCCCGCCGCCGGCGCCACCGCCCGGGCCCGCCGCGCCCCCGGCCCGCTTCAGGTATCGCTCGACCGGCGCAATGACGAGTTTCCAGCGCTCGGGCTCCACGTAGGAGAGGTTCTTTCGCACGACGTTCGCCTTGCCCCGGTCTCGTTCGACGAGGACGGCACTGCGCGCGCCACGGGAGAGCGCCTCGAGCGCCATGGAGCCCGACCCGCTGAAAAGATCGAGCACGGTAGTGCCCTGGAGGCTGCCGAGGGCGGAGCCGAGGATCGAAAACACCGATTCGCGCATCCGATCCATCGCCGGCCGGATTTCGCCGGGCGGTACATCGATCCGCCGCCCGCCGTATTCACCCCCTGTCACACGCATCGACCTACCTCCCGAGCTCGACCTGGGCGAGATCAACCGCCCGACGCAGGGTCGTGTGGCTTTCGGCCTCGAGGGCGGGGTCGCGCTCGAGGATATCGAAGGCGTCGGTGCGCGCCGCATTCATGAGATCCATGTCACGCGCAAGCTCGGCTACCCGGAATCTCACGTAGCCGGCCTGCCTCGTACCGGTGAGCTCTCCCGGGCCGCGAATCTTCAGGTCCTCCTCGGCAATGGTAAACCCGTCGGCATGCTCGTAGAGGACGCGAAGCCTCTGCTTCCCCTCCTCGGTAAGTGCATCGTCGTAGACGAAGAAGGCGTAGGACTGATGTGCCCCGCGCCCGACGCGGCCCCGCAGCTGGTGGAGGGCGGCAAGACCGAAGCGCTCGGCGTGCTCAACGACGAGGCATGTGGCGTTTGCAACGTCCACACCGACCTCTACCACACTCGTGGCGACGAGAGCATCAACCTCACCACGCGTGAATAGTTCCATGCGCTCGACCTTTTCTTCCTCGGGGACCCGGGAGTGGATGAGCGCGAGCCGGAACTCCGGAAAGACCTCGCGGGCGAGCCGCTCATACATCCCCTCCGCGTCGCGAAGAGAAAGCTTCTCCGACTCCCGCACGAGCGGGTAGACGAAGTAGGCCTGTCGGCCGGCCGAGAGCTCCTGTCGCACGCGCTCATACACCTTCTGTTCGTTCTCCTGCCGGGCGAGATGCGTGCGAATCGGTTTGCGCCCCGGGGGCATGGTGCGGATGATCGAGGTGTCCATGTCGCCGAAGACGGTCAGCGCGAGGGTGCGGGGTATGGGCGTCGCGGTCATGAGCAGTACGTCCGGTCGACCGCCGTCCTGCTGCGTCCCCTTCGCGACGAGAAGCTCGCGCTGGCGGACCCCGAAGCGGTGCTGCTCGTCGATGATGACGAGGCGCAGGTCCCGGAACTCGACCTGCTCGGTGAACACCGCGTGGGTGCCGACAACGATGTCCACGTCGCCGGCGGCAACCGCCTCGAGAAGCGGCGTCCGCGCGGCTCCCTTCACCGCGCCGGAGAGGAAGGCCAGTCGCACGCCGAGGGGCTCGAGGAGGGACGCCGCGTTCTCCGCATGCTGTTTCGCGAGGAGCTCCGTCGGCGCAACGAAGGCGACCTGGTAGCCGAGCTCCACGTAGGGCAGGGCCGCGAGGAATGCGACGAGGGTTTTGCCCGAGCCGACATCACCCTGGAGGAGGCGGGCCATGGGCCGCGCGGCGCCGAGGTCGGCAAGAATCTCCTCCACGGTGGTCTTCTGGTCGGGAGTCAGCGAGAAGGGCAGCGACCGCACGAGCCGGTTCAGCAGATTGCGCGGCAGCGCCTTCGGGGCCCGGGCGCCGGCGTTTCGCTCCACCACGCGGCGGGCCACGACGGCCTGGAACACGAAGAGCTCATCGAAGGCGAGGCTCCGTCGGGCATCCTCCGCCTCCTGCATGGACTCGGGAAAGTGAACCACCTGTACGGCACGTCGCCGGGGGAGGAGGGAGTGCCGGCGGCGCAGGGCCTCGGGCACCTCATCCTCTATGTGGCGGGCATCGGCGAGGGCGGTCCGCATGATCTTTCGCAGCCCGTGCTGGGTTATGCCCTCGGTGAGCCCGTACACCGGCAGTATCATCCCGAAGGCGCGCGGCTCCTCGCCGTAGGGCTCGAACTCGAATGCCGAGGCGGTGAGCTCGCCGAAGCGGTACTGAAACGCCCCGGTGAGGTAGATCCTCTGCCCCACCGGCAGTTTTCGTGCCAGGAAGTTGCGGCCGAAACAGGCAAGCGAGGCGGTGTGGGACTCGTCGCGGACGTAGACCTTGAGCGTGCGGCGGTTCGGCGGTCCGACGTAGTCGTGGGCGAGAACCTCGGCCACCGTGTTGACGGTGCGTCCATTGAATGCCTCGGTGAGCGGCGCAGGGTCCTTTCTGTTTTCGTAGCTGCGCGGTACGTGGAGCAGGAGATCACGGACGGTGGTGATGTCGAGCTTCTCGAGTGCCTGGGCGACCGCCGGTCCGATGCCCCGCAGTCGCTGCACGGACCCGCTCAACTCCGAGAGGAGCATCAGAACGGAATCTGAACGAGCGCGCCGACCGCAAGGGCGACGAGGTATCTGCCGAGCAGCAGAATAGCGAGAAGAGCAATACCGAACGCAAGCAACGCCTGCGGGTAGGTCAGGCTCTCGCTGCGCCCGAAGCGCTCGAGCAGGCGAAAGGTCAGCGGCTGCAGGAGGCGATCGAGGGTGATCCAGAAGCGCCCGGTGCTGTTCGCCCCGAACCAGATGCCGAGGAGCCGGACGGCCGTCAGGATCAGAAAGAGCGTGACGAAGAAGAAGAACGCCGATGCCACCGCCGACAGCGTGAACGCGAGCACACGCCCGAAGGTTACCGACCCTGCGTAGGCGATCTGCGTCGTGATGTTACTCAGGATCGACAGGGAGATGATCGCGACGACCGGCGAGAAATCGACGTGGCCGATCTGCAGCGCCCTGATGCCCCGGAACATATTGAGATACGGATCGGTTATGCTCGAGATGATCTGCATCGCGCGGCCGTACTGGGCGCCCTGCACCCACGTCATGACGATGCGGATGAAGATGATGAGCATGTAGATCGCGATGGCGGTCGAGATGAAGCGCATGATATCCTGCAGCATGTAGTCCTCCGGGTATGTCTATTGCTTCCAGCCTATTGCTTCCAGACGTCGAGAACGTGATCCTGAGACCGGATCTTCTCCAAAGTCTTCTGTTTCGAGGATACCGTCAACTGGGAGGAAGCGCGGATCACCGACTCCCTGCCGTTGACTCCGAGATGCAGATAGACCTTGCTCGGACCCGAGTGCTCGAAGAGAAAGGCACGCAGGCGGTAGAGGTCCTCCTGCCGGGCGATATCCTCGTCGAGCCTGATGTGTACCTCGGCGGCATCCTTTTCCTCGAGGTCCTCGGGCGCGCGGACTTCCTCCACGACGAACTGTATCCGCCCGCGTCGCTCGTCGAACTTGCCCAGCAGGCCGAGCACGGCATCCTCCTGCAGGCGGTCGCGCGCAGCGGTGTAGGCCTCGTCGAAAAACACGCACTCCACCGTGCCGTTGTAGTCCTCGAGCTGGGCGAAGGCCATGTTGCCGCCGCGCCGGGTCTGGATGACCCGCAGCCCTTTGAGGAGCCCGAGAAGATTGTAGATGCGGTCGAAGCTCACCCTCTCCGGGCGGGAGATGTCGACGGCGACCGTCTCCTCCCAGCGGGTGCGATACTCGTCCATGGGGTGGCCCGAGAAGTAGAAGCCGAGGTTCTCACGCTCGAACTTGAGGCGCTCGGCGTAGGGAAGCTCCGCGTGCCGCTCGATCTGCGCATCATCGAGCTGCTCCTCCGAGCTCTCGAAGAGGGATGTCTGTCCGTACTTCTTGCTTTCGTGTTTGCGGGCGGCCCGCTCGACGAAGATGTCGATGTTATGAAGCAGCGTCGCACGGGTCTCGCCGAGGCAGTCGAAGACGCCGGCCTGAATCATCACCTCTACGACCTTGCGGTTCACGACTTTCGGATCCACCCGCTCGAGAAACTCGTCGAAGCTCCCGTAGGGCCCCTCGGCCTCGCGCTGCTCGAGAATCTCGGTCACCGCCGAGGAGCCGACGTTCTTGATCCCCATGAGGCCGAACACCACCTTGCCCTCGGCGACGCTAAAGTAGCGCTCGCTGCGGTTGACGTCCGGGGCGAGGATCTCGATCCCCATGTCGCGGGTCTCTTCCATGTACCACGCGAAGGTCTTGGGGTTGTTGATCTCATTCGTGAGGTTGGCCGCCATGAACTCGACGGGGTAGTTGGCCTTGAGAAAGGCGGTCTTGTAGGCAAGGACGGAGTAAGCGGCGGCGTGGGACTTGTTGAAGCCGTAGCCGGCAAAGGGCTCGAGGAGCTCGAAGATCGCGTTGGCCTGCTTTTCGGAGAAGCCCTTGGAGACGGCACCGGCGATGAAGTCCTTCTTCATCTTCTCCATCTCCGAGACCTTCTTCTTTCCCATGGCCCGCCTGAGAATATCGGCCTGGCCGAGGGAGAAGCCGGCCACGCGCCGGGCGATCTCCATCACCTGCTCCTGATACACGATGACCCCGTAGGTTTCCTCGAGAATGGGCTCGAGCTCAGGCAGGGGATAGGTGATGGCCTCACGGCCGTGTTTCGAGTTTACGAACTGATCGATGTTCTCCATCGGCCCGGGCCGGTAGAGGGCATTCAGGGCGATGAGGTCCTCGATGCGCGCCGGCTGGGCACTCTTGAGGATGTTCTGCATCCCCTGGCTCTCGAACTGGAAGATCGCCGCGCTCTTTCCCTCACCGAGCAGGCGGAAGGTGGGCCCGTCGTCCTCGGGGATCGCCTCGATGTCGAAATCGACCCCGCGCTTTCGGATGAGCTCCTCGGTGTGCTCGATGAGGGTGAGGGTCTTCAGGCCGAGGAAGTCCATCTTGACCAGGCCGCACTCCTCGAGGAGCTCCATGGTGTACTGCGTGGAGATGGAGCCGGTCTTCGGATCGCGGTAGAGGGGGACGTACTCGGTGAGCGGTTTCTGCCCGATGACGATGCCCGCCGCATGGGTGGAGGCGTGACGATGCAGGCCCTCGAGCTTCAGGCTGACCTCGAGGAGCTCCTCGTAGACCCCGCCGCGCTCGCGTACGGCCTTGAGCTCCGGCTCCGACTCGAGGACCTCTTTCAGCTTCACCTTCGGGCCCTCGGGAATCTTCTTGGCGATCTCGTCGGCATCGGCAAAGGAGAGGTCGAGCACGCGGGCGACATCGCGGATGACCGCGCGCGCCTTCAGCGTCCCGAAGGTGATGATCTGCCCGACTCTCTCCCGCCCGTACTTCTCGTTGACGTACTCAATCACCTCGCCACGGCGCTCGTAGCAGAAGTCGATGTCGAAGTCCGGCATGGAGTTCCGGTCGGGATTGAGGAAGCGCTCGAAGAGCAGGTTGTACTTGATGGGATCGATATCGGTGATGCGAAGCGAGTAGGCGACGAGCGACCCCGCGCCGGACCCGCGCCCCGGCCCTACGGGAATGCCACGACTTCGTGCGAAAGCGATGAAATCCCAGACAATAAGGAAGTAGCCGGTGAAGCCCATCGATGTGATGACCGAGAGCTCGTAGTCGACGCGCTCTTTGAGGTCGTCGGTGACCGGGTTGTAGCGCTCGGCGAGGCCCTCGTAGGTGAGGTGGGTCAGGTAGTCCTCGGGGCCTTCGTACTCGCTCGGGATCTCGTAGTCGGGGAAGCGGGGGCCGGGGAGATCGATCTCGATGCGGCAGCGTTCGGCGATGCTCTTCGTCGCGTCGAGGGCCTGCGGAGCCCAGCTGAAGAGCGTGGCCATCTCGTCTTCGCTCTTGAGGTAGAACTCGTCGGAGGAGAACTTGAACCGGGCCGGGTCGTTCTTCTTCTTGCCCGACCCGATGCACATGAGCACATCCTGGGCGTTGGCATCCTCACGAGCGACATAGTGGGTGTCGTTTGCCGCAACCAGCGGAATACCGGTTTCTCCGGAGATTCGCACGAGCCCTTCATTGATGGTCTTCTGTTCCGGGAGCCCGTGATCGAGGAGTTCGAGATAGAAGTTTCCCTCGCCGAGGGTGTCCCGGTACCACACCGCGGCGTCACGAGCCTCGTCGTAGCGGTTCTTCCGTAGTAGACCCGGAATTTCACCCGAGAGGGTGCCGCTCATGCCGATCAGGTCTTCGGCATACCGGGCCAGGATCTCTTTGTCGATGCGCGGTTTGTAGTAGAAGCCCTCGGTGTAGGCGATGGAGCTCAGCGCGAGGAGGTTCTTGTAGCCGGTGGTGCTTGTTGCAAGCAGCACGAGCCGAAACGGACGGTCCCCGGTCGTGCGGGTCGTACGGGACTCCGCCGCGACATAGGCGTCGTAGCCGATGATGGGGTTTATGTCTTCTGCCCTGCATGCCTTGTAGAACTCGAGGGCGCCGAACATGTTTCCGTCGTCGGTCAGCGCGAGGTGCTCCATGCCGAGCTCTTTCGCACGCTTGACCAGCTTCGGGATGCTTGCCGCCCCCTTCAGAAGGCTGTAATCGGAATGTACGTGCAGGTGAATGAACGAGCCCACGCGGTCCCTCCCTGCTGAGTTACTATATCCGAGTTGGAAGGCGGTGTCCACAATGGTGGAGCGCCCGA
>CAYOFA010000036.1:0-21936 GCA_964402885.1 uncultured Spirochaetaceae bacterium | reverse complement strand
CTTGCACTCAACGCCGCCGTCCTCCTAAGATTGCACGGTGGAATCGAACGGATCGCAAAGCTGCTGTGCACCGCGTCGCTCCGAACCCGAAAGAGCCCCCGGCCGCCAGGCATCCGAAGCCGAAACACCGGTGCCCGCGGAAAGGGTACATCACCACGAAGACTACCTTGTAAGCCTGCCGGGTGGCAGCTTCCTCATGGGAACGGAAGACGAAGAGGGTTTTCCCGCCGACGGCGAGGGTCCTGTGCGCACGGTGCACGTCAGTCCGTTCCGCATCGACCGGAGCGCGGTCAGCAACGCTCAGTTCGCTGAGTTTGTCGCCGACACCGGCTATGTGACCGAGGCTGAGCAGTTCGGCTGGTCATACGTGTTCCACTCCCTCGTATCAAAGCTGGCCGTGAAGCGGGGACATGTGCAACCTCTGCAAGGCCTCGAGTGGTGGCTCGGTGTACAGGGGGCGAGCTGGAAGCATCCCGAGGGGAAAGGCTCGAATATCCGGGACCGTCAGGACCATCCGGTCGTGCATGTGACGTGGAACGACGCTGTTGCCTACGCAAGATGGGCGGGGAAACGACTCCCCACGGAGGCTGAGTGGGAGTATGCCGCCCGAGGCGGACTGGAACGAAACCGCTATCCCTGGGGCAATGACCTCACACCCGGCGGAAAGCATATGTGCAACATCTGGCAGGGTGAGTTCCCTATTCGTAACTCACTGGATGATGGCTACGCAGGCACCTGTCCGGTTACAGCCTTCGAGCCGAACGGCCTCGGTCTCTACAACGTGTCGGGCAACGTCTGGGAATGGTGTGCCGACTACTGGAGCCCGGACTATCATGTTACGGGACCGCGGGAGAATCCCACAGGCCCCGCTACGGGGGCGGGCCGAGTCACGCGTGGAGGCTCGTATCTCTGCCACCATTCCTACTGCAATCGTTACCGCGTCGCCGCGCGAACGTGGAACACCGCCGACAGCTCTACCGGGAATACCGGGTTTCGCTGTGCTGCAGCCCCATGAAAAGCCTATGGTCCGGCCCCATGTCGAGCTCCCTCGGTTCCTTTGACTACCTGCGCAGCGGCCATTCCAGCACGCCGCACCGCTGGGCCCAGCTGCGGTACATGTCGACGAGCTCTTCACGCACATCCGGCTTGGCGTGTGACAGATCGTGCAGTTCGGTTCGGTCTGTGAGCATGTCGTAGAGCTCCCAGTCGGAGCCGGACTCCTTCACAAGCTTCCACCGACCGTGACGAACTGCACAGTTTCCCTCGTGTTCCCAGAACAGGGGCCGATCGCGCCCACGCGATTCCGAGATGATCGCGTCGAGGAAACTCTCGCCCTCCAGGGGAACGATATCGGACGTGCCCTGACGCTCGGGATAGGAGGCATCGGCGACGTCGAGACACGTGGCCATAATGTCCATAACGTGCCACGGATTATGGTCGATGGTGCCTGCCCTGCTCTTGCGCGGCCACCGCACGATGAACGGCGTCGCGATGCCGCCTTCGTGCACCCAGTGTTTGTAGCGCCGAAAGGGTGTATTCGACACATTCGCCCATGGCAGATCATAACTCATGAACGTGGTCGGCGGGCCTGGCTCCACTCCTTCGACGTTTCCGACCCTGCACACTTCGCCGGGACGGGCGGTTTTCGCGTAGTGACCGGGCCATTCGCTCTCGTCGCCATCCTCGTTCAGAAACTCCGCACAACCGCCATTGTCACTCAGGAACATGACAATAGTGTTCTCATCCATGCCGTTTCTTCGGAGCCCGTCCATGAGCCGTCCAACGGCGCGATCCATGGCGCGGACCTGCGCAGCGTACACGGCCATGCGGGATGCCTCCCAGCGCTGACGGGATGCGGGGTCGGCGCCGAACTCACGAGAGTCCGGGTCGCGCGGCGAGATTTCCCACGACCGGTCCACCAGTCCTCGCGATCTCAGTTCCTCGTGCCGCGCCGTACGGAAATAATCCCAGCCCTTTTCATAGCCGCCTCGAAACTCCTCTACGTCTTCTTCCCTGGCATGCAGTGGCCAGTGGGGCGCGGTGAAGCACACATGAAGAAAGAGGGGACGATCATCCGTCGCCGCTTCGTCGATCATCCGGCAGGCGTGCTCCCCTATCGCGTCTGTGTAGTAGTAATCATCCGCCGGAGCCTCTATCCGGTTATGCTGCTCGAAGAGCGCGTGGGGATTGAAATAGCTCGAAGCCCCTGCAAGGGTGCCATAAAAGCGCTCGAAGCCACGGGAGAGGGGCGACGGGTTGCGCTCCGTCCCCGGAGGAGCTATTGGATCACCCACCACGGGCACACCCGGAGACGCATGCCACTTCCCCGCGTAGGCCGTTCTGTAACCGGCGTTCTGAAGTACCTCGCCGATAGTCATAGTGTTTCGAGAAAGGTATCCCTGGTACGCCGGCCCGACCCCGTGGTCCTGAATCATGTGCCCGACCCCGGCCTGGTGCGGATAGACTCCGGTCAGCAGACTGGCTCGCGTGGGGCAGCACCGTGCGGCGTTGTACATCTGCGTGAAGCGCACCCCTTCACAGGCAAGTGAGTCCAACGCCAGTGTGTCGATCTCCGATCCGTATGCTCCGATGTCGGAGTAGCCCATATCGTCTGCCAGAACGACCACAATGTTCGGGCGATCCGTGCCCCCGGTATCAACTTGTGCCATTCGTCCTCCCGCCTGCCAGATGCTCACGTAGCCGTTGCGTGATGTGCGGATAGTCCTGTGAGACATTCCGCCGCTCCGCCGGGTCGGTGACGGTGTCAAACAGCCACATCGTGTCGCCCGTCCCCTCTTCGACCAGCTTGTAGCGCCCGTCGAAGACCATGCGCCAGTCGCCGAATGCACTCGTCGCGACCGTACGATGATCCGTGGAGTCTCCGGACAGTACGGCGCGCAAGGACAGCGCATCCGGGCCGGGCAACGTCTCCGCGTCGGCGTAATCGAGAAACGTGGCCGCGAGGTCATGGAGCTCGACCAACGCGGCCGACTCTCCGCCTCTACACACTCCGGGACCGCGTGCCACCAGCGGGACGCCTACCGAGGGTGCATACCACTGGCGCTTGCCCCACAATCCGTGGTCACCCAGCATCTCGCCGTGATCGCTGGCGTAGACAACGAGCGTCTGCTCGAGCTCGCCTCGTGCTTCCACCGCTGCGAGAATGAGTCCGATCAGTCGATCCATGTTTTCAATATCCGCTCCGTAGCCGCGACGTTTTGGCTCCCACTGCTTCGGTTCATCTTCCGTTCCCTCGCCGTCCACCGGCGGAGGAATGCGCCTTTCGGCCCACTCCGACCACATGGGCTCGGTGGCATCGAAGGGGTCATGAGGACCTGCGAAGTTCACCGAAAGATGCCACGGCCGCGCTCGGGAAAACCCTCGAAGCACGCGAACGGCCTGATTCGAGATCCAGTCGTCATGGTATGCGTCCTGCGGAAGCTCGGATATCAACGGATAGTCGAGGTTCCCTCTGTCCCCTACTCGCGAGCCATAGAGCCTCAGATGCGTGTTCAGGAGCCCTCCCGAGGCGAGAAACCGCGTGTAGGGACCGGCGGGCCGCTTTCCTGCCTGCAGGTAGGCCTCGACCGCGTCGCCCTTTCCCTCGCAGTCCATCCCGGCGGTGAATCCGTACTCGTCGAGCATGCGGCGTCCGTCAGCTCCCCAATCGAGCTCGGGCTTGTGAAGGTCGAGCTTGCCGACGGCGGCACACTCGTAGCCTGCACGCCGCAAATGCTGATAGTAGGTCGGATGACTCAGATCAAAGGAAACCGTGTTATCCGGAACACCCGTCCGCCCGTATCGTCGCCCGGTCGCCAGGGCGGCTCGAGCGGGTGCGCAGAGGGGAGAGGGCGTGACGGCGTTATGAAAGACCATGCCATGCTCTGCCAGAGCAGACAGCACAGGCGTCCGGACCGGAGCATCCTCGCGCCATCCGACCCAGTCAAAGCGGTGCTGGTCCGAGAGCAGAAGCAGGATATTGGGACGCTCGGATGTGCTGCCTACGCCCATGGCACGCCTCCGGAGAGTCCGTCCACCGTCAATGTGTACACGTTCTCGAGCCCCAGGAGTCCGCTGTACTCCGTACGCCGCTCTCCCCAGGACACCGAGAACCCCGAGATCGTCACCCCGTCTACGTGTTCCAGTCGTACTGCGTCAACCCTGTCATTTTCGAGTCCGCCGTGTTCCTCTGAGTGCGCCGGTCGCACATCACGCTCGGAGGCGTCCCAGCCGGTTTTCCGTCCCATCCGAAGCCGAATGTTGCGGAACTGCAGGTCTTCGAGGGGGCGCGCCGCCGTGCCGACACAGAACACCCCGTGCTCTGCGTCGCAGTCGATGCCGTCAAAGCTCACGTTTCGCACCAGGGGTGGGTCGTCCCCGTCGTGCCGCGGTAGCGCCGTGATGTAAATGGGTTCTCCCCGTCCCCACCATTTGCGGTGAAACAGTCGCGTCTCAACGCGGCAGTTGGAGAAGCGCACGTGTTCCACCGGTCCGGTGTCCCGCACTTGAATCGCAAGTCCCCGATGCGAATCACGCACCAGACAATCGGACACGATGATATTGCGAAATGCACCGTGGCTTTCGGTGCCGATCTTCACGCCCGATGAGGTACTCACAAGCCGGCAGCCTGAAATGATGATGTTCTCGGTCGGTCCGAGCTCGCGGTGCTCGCGCGTATTCTTGATGACGACGGCATCGTCGCCGGCTTCGATGTCACAGTCAGCGATGCGGACGTTGCGGCAGTGGTCGGGGTCGATACCGTCACAATTCGGCATATCGAGTCGATTACGAATGGTGATACCGGAGATGAGCACATCCTCACAACCGGTCAAGTGGACGGTCCACTGGGCGGCATCCACGATGGTAACGTCGCGGATCTTCACGTTGCGGCTGCGAAAGAGGCCGATGCCGCGCGGGCGCCAGGAAAGAGGACGACGGATGTAGCGCTGCTCCTCGTCCTGCCAACCGTCGGTGAAATCAAGCGCCCGACCGTCGATTCGGCCGGCTCCTGAAATCATCACTCCGTCGAGGTCTTCCCCGTAGAGGAGAAAGGCCCCTTCATTTCCGCCGTACTCGCCGGCTACAGAAATGGAAGCGAAGTCTTGCGGATCGCTGCTTGCGCGAAGCACGGATCCGGCCTCGAGCTCTATGGCCACATTGGAGCGCAAGTAGACGGTGCCTATCTCCCAGACAGTACCCCCGGCTATCACGATCGTCCCGCCTCCGTGATCCGCGGCGGCATCGAGCGCGCTCTGCAGCAGGCGAGTGCTCTCCTTTGGTGTCGAGCCGGGACGTAACATCAGCTTCTACCCCTTCAACCCCGACGTCACGATCCCCTGCACGAAGTACTTCTGGGCACTGAAAAACAGGATGATCAGTGGTGCCATGGACAGCACCATCATCGAGAACATCGCGCCCCAATTCGTGGCGGCGGTCGCATCGAGAAAGAGATTAAGCGCAAGCGGCATGGGGTAGAGCTCGAGTGAGTTGATGTAAATCAACGGTCCCATGAAGTCCTGCCACGTCCACATGAAGGTAAACAAGGCCGCGGTGAACAGTGCCGGCTTCATGAGCGGCAATAGAATCACCAGAAGAAACCGCAGCCTTCCGCACCCGTCAATGATGGCCGCCTCGTCAAGCTCCTTGGGTATCCCACGTATGAATTGCATCAGCAGGAAGACGAAGAAGCCCATGGATCCGAAGAACTTCGGCGCGACCAACGGGAGAAACGTGTCGATCCAACCGAGGGTGGACATCAGAATGTAGCGCGGCACGAGGATGACCTGTGGGGGCAGCATCATAGTTCCGAGCAGTACGGCAAAGAGCAGCTTCTTCAGCGGAAACCGCATTCTGGCGAACGCGTATGCGGCAGCGCTCGTTGAAATCAGGGTACCGACGATGGACAAGCCGGATATGATGAAAGAGTTACGCAGGAACAAACCGAATGTATGTCCCCGAATCGCGGTCCAGCCCTCTTCGAAGTTACCGAACTCCCACGTTCGCGGCAGGAGCGCAATCTGGCTGAATATTTCGTCGTTCGGCTTCATCGTGCTGAATATCAACCACGAGATCGGATAGATGATAGTCAGGCCGAACAGAATCAGAAACAGATGCCGGGCGGTTACCGACATCAGCTCTGCTCGTGTTCGTTTCTTGCGCGTTGCGAGCGCGGTGTATGGGGCGGCTGCTGCAGTCGACATGATGTGCTCCGTTTACTAATCCACTTTGGTCTCGTAGTAGACCCAGTACTTTGATACCAGGAAGTTGACCGCCGTCACGGCAGCGATCATCATCAACAGGGTCCAGGACAGCGCTGAGGCAAAACCCATCTTCCCGAACCCGAACGCGTTGTTGTACACGTGAAGAACCATCATCAGGGTTTCGTTGATTGGGCCGCCGTTGGTAATCACCTTTGCCTGCGTGAACATCCGGAACGCGTTGATGATGTTCATCGTCAAGTTGAAGAACACCACCGGCGAGATGAGCGGCAACGTGATGCGCCAGAACTGTCTCCATCGGGATGCACCGTCGATCTCGGCCTGTTCGTACATTTCGAACGGCACCTGCTTGAGCGCGGCAAGGAAAATCAGCATGGACGAGCCGAACTGCCACACAGAAAGCAGAACAAGCATGAAAAGGGCCGAGTCCGGGCTATGGATCCAGTCCTTCGCGGGGAGGCCTACCAGCAGATGGAGGAAGTTGCTGACCAGGCCCTGGTCACTGAACATCTGGCGCCACATGATGGCTACCGCAACGCCGTGGCCGATCAGGGACGGAATGTAGAAAATGGTGCGATAGATCCCGAGGCCGCTGAGTCCCCGGTTGAGCAGAACCGCCACGAAAAGGGCAAACGAGAGGCGCAGCGGTACGGACATCACGGCGAATCGGAGTGTCACCGACATGGACTTCAGGGAAACCGAGTCGGTGAAAATCGTTCGAAAGTTGTCCAGTCCTACGAACTCATAGGTAGCCTCGAAACTGTAGTTGGTGAACGCAAGATAGATCGAGTGCGCGAACGGCCAGAGAAAGAACGCAAGAACCCCAATCAGCCACAGGCCGAGAAACCCGTATGCGGAGGCATACTCTTTGAGGGTCAGCTTTCTCTGCCTCGCCGTTCGCGTCGCCGCGAGCGGCGCGTTCTCCATCTCTCGTGTCAATCTGAAGGCCCGTGCATCGCCCATGTTGTCTCCAGTCTCGAAGGGAGGGGCGCCGAGAATCGACGCCCCTCTCGGATGTGCAACAAACCTGGTGTCGGCTCTATTGTTGCGCTACAAGTGGTGACCGTTCGTCTTCGGGAACCGCCATGTCCAGCTGCTCCGCTTTGCCGATGATCGAGTCCACTACGGCATCGATGTCGGCGCGGTCGTAGGCCAGTCGCTGCTCCTCGGTCGTGCGGAAGGTCCACAGCTCGTTGTAATCGGGATGCGTGGGAACCGCTTTTACGGTCCCGAGATTCTCGACTACCCAGTTGTGCAGCGAGAACACAGCCTCCGCGTTCCGATCCATACCGGCTTCCTGCAGGGCGCGTCGGCGCTCCGCATTCGACGGAATACCGAGCTCGGTTTTCAGGACCATACCGGCTTCGATGTCGTTGATCATGTAGTTGAGAAACTTCGCCGCCATCTCCGGGTGCTCGGTGTGCGGACTCATGGAAAGCAACATGCCGGGTCCTACTTCGTTGTTGTTGTAGTCCCCCTGCGGGAAGGGCAGAAACACGAGCTCATCCTCCGTGTTGCTCTGAAACCGCGCGAACGAGCCGATGGAGATGGGAAGCATGGCGACACGGGCCGTCACGATAGGGCTGTTCTGGTTGTCGTCGGCGGACACCGTCACCTCAGCGGAGGAGGCGGCACCGCTTTCGCGCAGGGAACCCCACCACTCGTAGTACCCTACGAGCTGCTCACGCGTGGGCCCGAGGCCCTCGTCATACACATACGGAATCCCGTAGTGAGACATGAGCCATGCCCGCGACCCGATGCTGTCGTAGCCTGCCACGCCCGTTTCATCAAGCACACCGTACACCTCACCGTCCGAAGCGTCGTAGACCTGTTGTGATAGTTCCGCGAGGTCGTCCCAGCTCCATGTCTTCTCGGGGATAGCAATACCGAGATCCTCGAGAAGCGTCGCATTAACAAGGTAGCCGCCAATGACCTGCTCGCGTCTCGGGAGCCCGACAAGACGGCCATCGGCGAACTCTTCCACTGCCTCGATCTGGGAGTCGTTGAGCTGCGACGTCTCGATCATTCCGGAGAACTCGTTTAGATCAGCACGGCCACCTTCCGGAAGCACGCCCCAGGTTCTGTTGATGCCGCTGTAGAAGAGGTCGGGCTGAGAGTTAGCAGCCATTTGCGTTCTGAGTTTGTCGATGTATCCCTGCCAGCCGCTGAACTCGGCCTTAATGGTCACACCGGGATTCTGCTCTTCGAACATTTCGATGACTTCAAGGATGGCATTGTGGCGGCTCTCTCCGCCCCACCAGGAAAAGCGCAGCTCGATCTGGTCTGCAGCTGCCCCTTCCGCTTCGCTCGCCGCTTCGGATTGGCCACCGGCGAAACCGAGCCCTGCAACGCAGAAAACCAACAGGACGCCGATCGCGGCAGCTCGACTGATGTGTCTCATAGAGACCTCCTTATGGGAACCATGGAATGCACCGCCCGATGCGGGACGGTGGGCTATTGGCTTCAAGTGTGGGTGGGTTTCGGTGCTGCCGCAACGTTAAGGTTTTTGCGGCAGGTTGAAATCCATAGTGCGGGGGCTCGTTCCATCAGTTCGCGTCTTGCATTGACAGCTGCGCACGCTGGTAGGCTCGCGGGGTCGTGCCGACCACGCGCTTGAAGACCTGACTGAAATAGCGGGCGTCCGGGTACCCGACTTGCACCGCCACATCGCGTATGTATGTCTCCCCGGAACGCAGAAGCAGTTGTTTAGCGGTACTGACGCGCAGGCGTGTGAGATACTCAATGTAGGTTTCGCCCATGCAGTCTCTGAACCACACGGAGAATCGAGAAGGGTGCAAATGCGCGAACTCCGCAACGTCGTCGAGGGATATGAGCTCATGGTAGTGTGCATCGATGTATCCGAGCACCCTATCCAACCGCGAGTCCTGCTCCCGCCTCGCACGCGCCGCTTCGATACGTTCCAGAATGACGGACACAGCGGAAACGATGTTTTTCTCGAGCTCCGAGATGTCTCTGCTTCGTTCGACCGCTTCGAACGGATCCGGGATAGATTCGAGGCGTTCTTCGGTGTCGTTGCCAATCCATCGCGAAGCAAGTCGCTGCACGCCCAGCGCCACTGTGAAGGCAAGCTGCTTTGCGACATCCTCCGGTGCCGCAGATTCCCGAACCCCTTCGAGGAAGCCCTGAATCTCGGCGACACCGTCCTGGAACTCATAGTGAGCAACCCGCTCCGAAAGCGTGGCAGCCGCGGCGTAGAGCTCTTGTCGGACGGTTCTGCTCGGCGTATCCGCATCCTCGAAATACACGCTCAACTCGCGGGGGCGCGCGAACAGGGCCGCGCGCGCTTGTCGCGCCTCATTTAGCGCGGCGGGGATTTCTTCAAGCGCATGGTGCTCAGCGCTGAGCCCGACACCTGCACCCGCAGAGCAGAGGGTCTGTTCCGCATCCGAAAGGCGAGCGCCGTCAATGATGCATGCCACATGCCCATCCGAGAGCTCCAGTGTGTGAAGAACGCCGCCGGATTCTTCGAGTTCGGAGGCGTCGAGCGTCGGTGCGTTCGGCAGGAGGGCTACACGGTAGGAGGAGAGCTCCGATAGCTGCGGCAATGCCGATGTGACGGAACGCTCATCAGCCGGCGGCGCTGAGCCGCTTATCTGCGCCCGGAGCCACCGGTCTCGCACCATGCGTCTGGTCCAGTGTTTTTCACGCTCGCGCTCATTCAGGAGCTTCGATACGTCGGCAAGCGCTGCAGCAAGCTCATCGTCGTCGACCGGTTTGAGAACGTAGCGCACCACTCCGTAGCGGATGGCTTTCTGGGCGTATGAGAACTCGCTGTGACCGGAGAACAGGATGACGGAAGCTTCGGGGAAGAGATCATGAACCACTTTTGCAAGCTCGAGGCCCGACATCTGCGGCATCCTGATATCGGCCACAACCAGATGTGCGGAGTTGGCCTTGAGCCACTCCAGTGCGTTCGTCGGGTTCTGAAACGTGGCAACCAGCTGAAACCCGTGGACCTCCCAGGGGAAGCGCTTCATGCCGTCGATTGCCAGCCGCTCGTCGTCTATGACGACCGCATCGTAGGTCATGTTGTGCCGACCTCCCGTGACGGCTCACGAACCGGCAGTGTCAACGTCACAGTGGTTCCGGTGCCTTCCTCGCTACGCAGGTCCAGTCCGTACCGGCTTCCTTCCATGGACCTGATTCGCTCAACCACGTTCCAGATGCCGATGTGATCGGATCGTCGTGTGCCGGAGAGTAGCGCATCCGACTTCTCCTTCGGCATGCCCATTCCGTCGTCCTCAACCCGAATGATCAGGTCCGCGTCGACACGCGCGTGAACCCGTACGGTCCCGCCCGACGGCTTCGGCTCGATCCCGTGAACGATCGCGTTCTCAACCAGCGGCTGCAGAATGAATCTCGGAACGCGGAGCTCCTCGACATCCTCGGCCACGTCTATTTCCGCAGAAAGACGGTCTTCGAAGCGAATACGTTGAATGCGCAGATAGTGCCGCACGAACTCGAGCTCTTTCCTCAGAGGCACGCGTGGCCCCTCCGAGTGAAGGACGTCGAGGAACAGTCGCGAGAGCGCCGTTACCATCTTTACTATTTCGGGGACGTTCCGGGCACGGGCGATGGCCGCTATCGAATTGAAGGTATTGTTGAGGAAATGCGGGTTGATCTGCGCCTGGAGCGCCGCCCACTCGGCGTCCCGTCTGTGGACCTGCTCCCGGTATATAGTGTCGACCAGCGTGTTGAGGCGCCGCAACATGGCGTTGTACGTGCGCGCGAGCTCACCTATTTCGTCGCTGGTTTGAACCTTCGCCTCTACGTTTGTGGTGTCCTCTCGGAATCGGTTCATAGTATGGGCCAGGTCCGTAATGGGAGTTGTGATGGCGCGCGCGAACCGCAGCCACGCAGCAATGGTAATCACCGCCAGAAGAGCAAAGATGCCGAGCGCATACCACCGAAGATTCGCGACGCCGGCGAGGAGGCGGTTTACAGGCAGCATCATTACAAGCCGAAGCTCGGTATCGAGGATTTCGGACTGCACCTCGACCTGCTCGCCTGATGAAACGGTACCCGCGCCTGTGGCGGCTGCCGCTCTGCCGGAATCGGGGCCATTGCTGCGGCTTCCACCGCGGCCCGGCAAGCTTCCGCCTCCGAGCGTGGTGGCCTCCGCACCGCTACCCATCAGCAGAAGAGTGGCACCCATCCGGCGGTCGAAACTGCGAGCTACACTCTCGATATGATATACCGGCAGATACAAGGTGGAGTATCCGAGCACTCCACCGGTCTCCAGGTCATGGATGCGCCGAACATGGACGAGCGACCGTTCATCCCCGTCGTATGTCCAGAGTTCAGTGGCCTGGCTATCGGCAAGAGCATCATACCATTTCGCCCCCCTCATCCGTTCCAGGGAATCAAAACGGGGCACGCCCGCGCTATAGCCGAGACCGTTGAACCCGTACACATTCCATCGGCCTATGTCCGATCGGGTGGTCGCCAGAGACTCTATTGCCGAGCTCAATCTGCGAAACGGTGCAAGCATCTCATAGCCGTCGGTGAACTGCGGTTGTGATAATACGGCTTGCACCTGAGGATTGGCAGTAACAGCTGCGTTCAGCTGCGCAATTTGATCAAGGTACATATCGAGGTACGCAACGTTCTGTTCCATGAACTGAGACCCAAGGTCCTCAGCACGCGCACGTAGAATGGAGTCGAGGTGATAGTACATAAGGGAACCGATGAGCAGGTTGGGCACAATGCTCAGAGCGAGAATGAGAAAGAGCATTTTCGACCGGATCGAGATCATACGCGGCATTCTAACACGATGCAAGTTATACCTGCCTCGTCGCGGACCTGCAAAACCGATCTACAGTTCCGGGAGCTCGAAGTCATCGCCCGTTGAAGCGATCCATTCGGCCAGGAGACTTTGCAGCTCTGTACGTTCGGTGAGATAGCGACGCTGAAAGATCATATTATGCGTCTCGTAGGGGTCTTCATTCAGGTTATACATACAAAGCGGGGCCCCCGGCATGCACGCGTACTTCCACCCGTCACGAGTGACTACTCCACGCCACGGGCGATCGATGGAGCCGGGGTGCATCTTTCGGACGAGATGCTGCACGTACGCAGACTCGGGCTCGTTTCGCAGGGGCGTGTCCTCCGCCGCCCACCGGTACGCGGAGAAGTCGAACCCGGGAAGATCGTCGGGCTTATCTACACCACAGAGCCCAAGGGTGGTGGGCAGGATATCGGTCGCGCCGAGCAATGCATCCACCGGCCCGGCCCGTCGTTCGCCGAACGGTATCTCGCCGCCAATGATAAAGGGAATACGGATGCTCTCCTCCCACGGACTCGATTTTTCGCGCATTCCGTGGGAGAGATGCATGTCGCCATGGTCGGAGAAGAACATGATGACGGTGTTCTCGGCCAGTTCCAGACGGGACAGTGCCTCGCGTATGCGAGCGAGGTTCCAGTCGAGGTTCTCTATCTGGCCGTAGTAGCCGGCAAGGTCCACGCGCGCCTCATCGCGAAGACGCTCGACTGGGGGGACGTTGGCACGGAGTGTGATTCCGGCGGGTGAGCGACGGCCGGTGAATCCGGGGGGCGCTACGTAGGGATTGTGGGGCGGCTGGACACTCAGAATCGCAAAGAAGGGATCGGCAACACCCTGTTGCATGCGCTCTGTCTCTTTTTCCAGGCGATCTATCAACAGGTCGGTGAGCGCGTCGGTCTCATACCCGTCGAGCCGTCGCGGCTCGAGCTCTCTTCCCGTTTCGTCGTGTCCGTGAACAGAGCAGTAATACTGATTGTTGATGTTCTCGTAGCCTATCCACGAATCGAATCGCCCTCGCTCCGCCTGCGGAATATGGTGGCCTTCGTTGGAACCGCCGAGGTGCCACTTTCCGATGTAGTGAGACCGATACCCGGCCGCGCGAAGAATATCGGCAATCGTCCGATGGTTGGGATCGAGACGCTGGGGAGTTTGCCAAACGCAATCGTGCGAATAGCGACCGGTCAGCAGGCTTCCGCGAAACGGAGTGCACCACGGGTTGTTTGAGACGGCCTGCCGGAAATACAGACCTTCGCGAGCAAGATTGTCGATGTTTGGGGTATAGACGTTCGGGTCGCCCGCCACACCCAGCGCCTGTCCCCTGTGTTGGTCTCCGAAAATCCACAGGAGGTTCGGCTTTGGTGAATCGGTACGCGCGTTGGGATCATTCACGACCTATACCTCTATGCCGTCGTCCGTGCGCCGCTTCCAGTCATCGATGCGGCGCGCCAGCTCGACCTCCTGCTTTCGGTAGCCGTCCCGGTCGGATAGGTTATCGAGCTCATTCGGATCCGATCGGAGATTGAAAAGCTCATTCACATCGTGCCGGCGCCGATTGAGCTTCCATCCCTCGGGGGTGATGACCGTTCGCACCGGTTCGTCGTGCGGAAGCTGTTCCTCATGCCAGGCGCCGGCGACTGCAGGTGAGGTCCATTCAACGAATACGTCTCGCTGCGGATCGCGACCCGCGACAAGGTCGGGGATCCAACTCACCCCGGGCAGGTCGGTCGGGACATCCTGTCCCATTGCATCCAGAAGCGTTGGCAGCAGGTCGATCTGGCTCACCGGGGCAGATACTCTCCCGGGTGTGAACGGCCCTTGGGGATACCGAATCATCAGTGGGACCCTGATCGCCTCCTCGTACATGACACCTTTCGCAAAGAGACGGTGAGCTCCCATCATGTCCCCATGATCGCTCGTGAACACCACGATCGTGTCCTCGGCCAATCCAAGCTCCTGTAGTGTCGACAGTACACGGCCCACCGCTGAATCTACCAGACTCACCAATCCGTAGTAGTTCGATATGAGCCGACGCCAGTGTTCTTCCGTCTGTAACGGGAGGTCGCTGTTCTTTGAACCCTCGTGGTATTGCAGCTCGCGCAAATGCCGCACATATGCAGGAACCCTATCGTCCATCTCCTGATAGAAACTCTCGGGAAGCGTGATATCCGGGAGCGGATACTGCCCGTCGCGTGGGCCGAAGAACGGCATATGCGGCTCGAGGAAGTTGACGAAGAGCAGGAACGGATCCTCGCTGTTCTGCCGGAGAAACTCACAGGCTCTGTCGGCGAGGAAGTGAGGTTTGGTGTGCTTTTCATCGAGGCGAAGGCTGAAGGCGCGGCTGAAGTACTCGAAGCCGTCGGACTCGCGAATGTCCGGGGTGTATCCGAGAGAGCGCAGGTTGGCCGTGTAACTCGATTGGGTACGGGGATCCCGACCAGAGGAATAATACGCGCGGTACTGATCCTCTACGCTTATCCATTCGTCGAAGCCGTGCTGCGCGAATACCTCATCTCCGAGATGCCATTTTCCGAAGTACGCCCGCCTGTAGTTCGTGAAGTCACCCAGTTCCGGGAAACACCCTGTCGCCGAAGACAGCGGCACGTTGTTGGCCATGCAGCCGTTCTGGTGCGGGTAGAGGCCCGTCATCAGTGAGGACCGTGAGGGCGTGCATACCGGTTGCGTCACGTAGGCGTTTTCAAACAGGAAGCTCTCGCGCGCAAGCCCGTCGAGATTCGGTGTGTCGATCAGGTCATTGCCGTATGCCGAGAGCGTGCGTGCAGATTGCTCATCGGTGAAGATATAAAGGAGGTTGGGACGACGTCTCATCTGGCCTGCTCCCGGACTCCGACACAAAGCAGCGTATACGCGCATAGGCCGAGCACAGCTTTGACTATCGGTTTCAACTATCGGTATGCTACCACGTCGGCGCTCCGGCAGGGCTGTCTTATTCTTTGCATTGAGTTTGAATCTTTTGCATCGGACCGGGCGCAGTTCTCAGGGGGCGTTGCTACAAGACTGCGAGGATTCGGTCGTACGAGATGCGTTCCTGCTCGAGCCGTACTCCTTCTCCGTAGTAATCATTCCGCAGCGCGTCGTAGACCTCCTGTTCGGCCGGCGTCAGGTTCGCAAGATTCGCAGTAGTCGGAGCGCGTTCATGGGTCCAGTGTTCCCGGTGGCTCAGAAGCGTCTCACTATCCATGAGGATCGATGTCACAGCGGGAAAGGTCATGCGGACCCGGTTGAGGATCGCGAAGCCGTGGGTGTCGAGATCCCCGGCGTACACGACGGTCTTTTCGCCCAGCCAGCCCAGGGGCGCCAGGTCGGAGACCCTGTATCCCCTGCCGAAAATGACGATTGCGCGCAGCACCGAGGGGAACGCCAGGGCGGTCACGTCGTTTTCCACGACGTACACGCGGTCGATGTCCGGTGGCGGGGCCGCAGACAACTCGCTCACGGGCACGGTGATATCCCGGTGACCGGCGAGGTCCTGGTCGGGGTCGAGCAGACGGAAGCGAACCAGAGTCGGCGGCGCTCTGAAGCCGAATCGGAAAGCAAAGTTCGCAAGCCCGGAGGGGATGGAGCGGTCCGCGCGAATCGGTGCGTCATCGGCGGGGGGCATGTCGCCGGCATCCGATGCCGCAGCGTCGGGACAATCGCGGATGAGCTGCCACCACTGGCTGAGGACGGCTCGGTGCTGCTCCACGAACTTGGTATCAACGCCGGCAACGGGTATCTGCCGCAGGTACACCTCCGGCGCGGGGTGCTCGCGATACCAGCGGGTGACCGCGACGAGGCGAGGGATTGCCTCGGCAACGCCCAGCGCGCGGCGCGGTGAACGCTGTAGCCAGGGTCGGAGCTCCGGCAGGGAGTCGAGCACCTCCTCAGCAACCCGGCGGAATCGAGTCAACTCCTCCGATGCGCCGCCAGCGAGAAAGCGTGCAATCGTATCGATGTTGTCGAAGACGACCGCCGCGGGTAAGCGGACTTCCCCGAACACGCGGTCGCGGCGCACCTTCCACTCGATCGGGAAGTCCAGGTCCCGGTACGCGGCCGCCCAGGACCGCACCGTGTCGAAACTCTCGCGGATCCTCGTGGCGGCGGCAGCCCCCACTGCCACGCGCAGCGGGAAGATCCGACCCTCACCAACCGGCGGGGTATCGCCGAGAAACTCACCGCGGTCCCAGCGGCGCCGCAGACGTCTGCGGAGTTCTTCAACGCTTGTCAACGGCACTGGTAGCCTCGTGTAACTCGCGCGTTTCTCGGTACTCTTCGATCGTGAAGCTCCGCAGGATGGAGCGATTACCGTCGCGATTGGCCACGAAGCCCACGGTAGCAACGTGTGGTTCTATCACCGGCAACTTCGTCAGTGGCGTCACCACCACCAGCTGGAGGTTCAGACGCCGAAACAAATCCAGAGCGAAGCGTGCCGACTCGTCGGAACCCTTGCCGAATGCTTCGTCGATCACCACGCAGCGGAAGCTACGCGAGCGTGTTTCTCCCCACTCGAGTCCGAACTGGTATGCCACGCTGGCTGCAAGCACGGTATAGGCCAACTTTTCTTTCTGCCCGCCGGACTTTCCGTCGGAATCACTGTGATGCTCGTACTCGGTGTCATCCTCGCGCCAGCGCACGGAGGCGGCAAACGTGTACCACGCGCGCACATCCGTGACCTTTTCGGTCCAACGGCGGTCGATCTCCGCATTGCCCTCGCGGCCGCGGAAGCGGTCGATAATCCGCCGGACCTGCTCGAACTTGTGTTCCGCGTAGCGTTCGTCGTCATCGGCGGCGCCGATAGTACCGCTCGTACACGCCTTCAGGTCTTGACGGAAGGTTCGGATCTCCTGATCCGCTGTAAGCTGCGCCTCCAGGCGAATGTAGCGCTCGGGTTCATAGGTTATGTCGTAGAGCGAACGGTTGATCGTCTCGATTCGTTCACGGATCTGCTCACTTTCTTTGTTCAGTTGAGCCTGGAAGTTGGCGATCTCCCGTATCGTGTTTTCGTTCAGCAATTCCTTAAAGCGCCCCTCGAACTGAGGCAGATCGTCCCCACGCAGCCGCTTCAACAGCGAAAGAAAGTCCTCGGCGCCGTCGACCGACGCCTCCATCTCCTGCGTCTCTGTGGGATACTCGCGGCGGAAGTCATGCATCTGGCGACCGGCCACCTCTTCGGCACGCCGCATACGCTTCTGTGCGGCGTCGATCCGCGCCTGCACACGCGACCGAAGCTGTGAGGCCTGCCTGACGGCGTTTTCGATGGTGAGGGCGTGCTCCATCTCATCGCCGACCTCCCTCGAGGCTGCTATCTCGCCACGAACCTCATCAACCACCGCGCGAATCTCCTCCAGTGGGGCGGGGGCTGCGGCCACCGTTTGCTCGTCGGCGGCTAGGTCTTCACGGTCACGGTCGCGCCGTTCCTCGAGGCGCACAACCTCTCCCTGCAGGCGCTCGAGCTCCGCCTCGGTCGCAGCAATCTGCTCCTCCACCGTCTCTCGCCGACCGGTCAGCGTGCGCAGTGCGTCGGAGGCCTCCGTAAGCTCGCGGATCTCGGCTTCGACCTCCTCGATTCGAAGCTGCGGACTGCGCCAGTCGATGTCCGCATAGTCTCGCTTGGCAGAAAGCACCGCGAGATCACTCTGTCGTTTTACAATGTCCGACTGCGCGCTCTGCGCCGCTTCGTATTCCTCGGCTGCCCGCGCGGCACTGACTTCCAGGTCGGAGCGGAGGCTGCGGAAATGCTCGAGCTTGTCTTCGTTCCGCCATCCGATGACGTAACGGCTGCGGTCGTCAACGCGATGGCGGTCATCCTTCTCATGCCGGGCCCCTCGTCCTTTGATATGACCGCTGCGGGTTATTGCCTGGGGCGCACGCCTGAAGGCATCCATCGTGTCGGCGCAGTGGTAGCCGAAGCGCCGGCTCACCTGCTGCTCGATCCAGTCCCGATACACCGAGTCCGGCTTCACTGCAATCTTTTCGGGGAGATCGCCGTCCTGCGCTTCCACCGACCAGGAGGACTCCCGATCGGGCTTGACGCGGAAGTACACAAGCCGATCACCGAGATGGGTACGGTCGACCCAGTCACTTACCGCGGCGTAGTTCTCAGGCGCCACCAGGATGCTGAGCGCGAAGTTCCGCAGCACCCGCTCGATCGCCCCTTCCCAGTCACGCTCCTCCTCCCGCACCTGAATCAGCTCTCCGGCAAAGGGCAGCTCCTCCGCGGAAGCACCGATAGCGGCGCAGAGCTTCTCCCTGATGGCTACCTGACGGGCCGGAATGTTACTCCGGCGTGCAGCAAGGGAATCGATTTCCGTGGTGAGCTCTGTGTGGCGACGCTCGAGATCCCGTCGCTTCTCTGCGGCTTCGGTCAGCGTCGTGTTCGCAACTTTGCGCTCCCGCTCCGTCTCGGTTTCCAGCCGGGCCAGGCTCTCGCGATTGTCGGCAAAGGTCTGCGGATCGTGGGGTTCCGGCAGTCCGAACTTCGCCGCCAGGGCGCTATAGTCCTCCGAGGCCCGGGTACGGCGGTCTCGCTCGGAGGCAAGGCTCTCGCGCTCACGCCGCAGCGCCGACAGGCGGTCGCCGCCGGCTTCAGCGATGGCCACCATGATCTCCTCACGCTGTCTGTGCTCCTCACCCAGCCGCTCCCGGACATGCTCCACGCGATGCCCCAGCCGGGACAGCTCCTGCTCGCGAGAGGAAATGCGAGAGCGCAGAAGCTCCGCCCGCCGCTCGGCGAAGTAGGGCTCCAGGCCGTCCCGGGCAGACACGAGCCGGGCTATCTCTTGCTCCTCGCTGCGATACGCAACGATACTGGTCTCGACTTCCGTGAGCCTGCGGATCTGCTCCTTCGCGGTCAGCACCGCCTCGTGGGCACGGTGGAGGTCCTCGAAGTGAGCCACCAGAGCTTCGACGCGGAGTGCAACGTCGAAGGGCTCGAGCATGTGCTCGCGTACGAAGGCGGTGAGATTGCCGACGGCCTTCATTGAGATGGTCTGATGGAAGAGGACCAGGGCCTGCTCACTGCGCAAACCCAGTCGGCGACGGAACGCACCGGCGTAGTCGGCATACGTGCGGTAGGGAGGGTCAGTGTCGTCGAGCTTCTTGAGCCCGGCGCGCAGGGAGGGCAGGTCGTTCCCGGCGGAGAGTATATCGTCGGCCACCGACAGTGACCGCTGAGAGACCAGGTAGATCCGCTCCGGTTGACTTTGCGCCTCCTTTACTTTGAGCACCTGAGCAAGCGTAACAGTCTGGCGGTACCCGGCATTGGTGAAAACCGCCAGGATGACCGAGACTGAGCGGGCGTCGCGAAGGGCTACGGGACGGGCCATCGTGTCGTCCGCGTCCCGTTGAGAGCGATGGTATCCTAACACGTAGGAACGCAGATCGCGCTCGCGCCGCGCGGCCCCGGCAGCCTTGTTGAAGTTGACACGGCTCGGCGGCACGAGAAGCGCGGTGATGGCGTCCACGACCGTAGACTTGCCCGAGCCGATCTCCCCGGTGAGCAGAGCGTTCCGCCCCTCCGGCGCGAAGGAGGTGACGGAGCCGTGGAAGGTTCCCCAGTTGTAGAGCTCCACCCGATCCAGACGGAACCCTGCAACCGCATCGTCGGCGGCGAATTCGAGAAACGGTTCCTGATCGCTCATGTGGCATCCTCGCGGCGGGAACGCTCCGCGGCCATCTTCCGTTCGAACTCCGCCAACCAGTCTGCGGTGACGAATGAATTGATGAGTCTGCGCACCTCGAAGCGGGACTCGTCACCTCGAAGAAAACGAATGAAACCCAGCTTCGCGATCTGCCTGATGTAGGTCTCCACGCGGTCGCGGTTCCTCGCTTCGTCGGTTCCCCCGGGCAGATAGGGTTGCACCATGCCCTCCATATCGTCGACGGATAGCACAATTCGCGCCTCACCACTGGAGGCATCGTGTTCCGCCACGCGTCGGCGCAGAAGCGCGAGCATGAGCGACACCGGATATGAGAGGGCTCGACGCTGAATGAGCCGCGGCACCTCATCATCGCTGTCTGCGCTGTCGCGCTGTCGCAGAAACGCATATCCGTCTTCCTCGGCAATCACGAGCTCGAGGCCGAGGACCGCCACGTGGTCACGGACCTGCGACTCGTAGCGCAGAAGCGATGCCCACCGTGACTCATGCTCGTCCCGGGCGACCACCCCTTTGAGCAGGGAGACCAGAACAACCGAAAGCTCGTTATCAGTGCTCACGTTCTGCCTCCGTATACCCCTTCGCCGCCCCGTTCCGGCGGAACACCATGACCGGCACGCGAGCACGGCGCCTGACGCCGCGGCGATCGGTCCATGCAACCTGTTCCCGACGTTTGTCGTCGATCGCCGCCGACGCCGACGTACTCGCCAGCGAGAAGTAGCTTACGAGCTCAGCCAGACCCTCGCGAAGTGGAAAATGATTCGTCACCGCCGCCAGTGAAACTTGATCGGCATCGACAAGGAGCTCATCGATCTGGCGCTGGAGCCGGGCGGTATCCACGTAGACCTGATCGAAGAGGGCCGAGAGATCGAGGTCCTCAGCCTCATCGTCCTCGAGCTCGATGGCAAGCTTTTCTTCATCCACCGCCGGAGCCGGCGGCCGCTCCATGGGAAGGGACACATCGGCACGGGTCTCATCGATCTCCATGAACGCCGCCCCCGGAGGATGCTCGGCAAGCGCAAGACCGTGGCGGCTTATCGTGTTGAGAATCTCGATGATACGGCGATTCTCCAGGTAGGCCTGATCGTCAAGAAACCGTCGCAGCTGCTGCGACAGGCGGGCAACGGTGCGCTGGGTGTGCTCCCCCGCCGCGATCCAGTCGTAGTGAACACGCCGCAGGCGCCGCATATCACGGACATCTTCCCGCACGTCGGCGAGCGCATCGATCTCGAGGGTTCGGTCCAGGAGATCTGAGAGGTGTTCCTGGCTCTCGGGCGTCATGAGGAAGTCCCAGAACGCCCTGAAACTGCGCCCCTCGTCGGAATCGGCGATGACATCCCGCTCGCCGAAGACGTCTCGTAGCAGTGTGGCCCTGTCTCCTTCCCATCCAGCGATACGGGTACGCACGTCCCGGTCCAGCTCACGGAAACGGTGTTCCACCGCACGAAAGTCCCCGAGAAGCTCCCAGGCCAGCCGCTCGAACTGCAGAAAGCGCTCGCGGACACCACGGTCGTCGAGCACCGGTACATCGCCGGCACGAATTGCCGCGATCCGGCGGTCTATATCTTCACGTTGCTTCTCGAGTCGGCGAATGTGCTCCTCGGGGTCCTGCTCCACCCCTTCGGCGATCTGCTCCAGCAACTGTACCGCCGTCAGCAAACGGCTCTCGGTGCCGATAAACCCGCGCTCGAACAGAGAGTCCAGCCATGCAAGCGCGCGTTCCGCCGCCGGAGAAAGGTCGTAGTGGGCCTCGTCCTCCCCCGGCGGATAGAACTTCCGCAGCCAGCCCTTGTCGTCCTGGGCCCATTCGGTCAGGTAGTCACCGGCGGAGCGGCGATTGGCATCCTCTCCGGCCAGGGTTTGCACCTCGAAGAGCAGATCCTCGAGGACCACTGTCAGCTCGGATTCCCGTCGCGCACGGTGGGACTCGCCGCGGAACGATCGGTCAAGAAAAGACGCAATGACGGGGGCCCGGTCGGCGGTGAGAAGGCGCCAGGCGGGATCGGTGCGGCGCAGCCGGACCAGGTCGTCGTAAGGGAGTGCCATGGCGGGTTCACATCCTATACGTGAAACGCGACTGCGTCACCCACGGGGCGCGTAGCATGAAGTACTGGAGCGTGCCCGGGCTGGAACGCGACATCGCCCGTTTACACGCAGGCTTAGCTCGCTCCCGCTGACTGATCTACCGTCGTGCTGCAATTCCGGTAGACAAACTCGGGGTCAAGGTCGATACCACCCGGCCATTCGATTGTATCGAATGATA
>CAYOFA010000035.1:0-22083 GCA_964402885.1 uncultured Spirochaetaceae bacterium | reverse complement strand
TCAGGAGGCCCTCGAGCGTGGTGATCACACCGTATTGCCAGTACGGCGCCGCCGCACCGGCTGCGGTGTCGGCGTCCGCGGCGGCGCCCGCCGCGTCGCCGTCGAAATTGATCACCACGAGGGCGAGCACCAGCGCCGACGCGATCATGATGGGCGTGTCGATGAGCGCAATCTTGCGGGTAACCGGCAGCGGACGCACCAGCGACACGAGGCCGAGCACGAGGGCGACATTGATGATATTGCTTCCGACGACATTCCCAACCGACACCGGCATGAGCCCCTTCCACGCCGAGATCAGACTGACGAAGAGCTCGGGCGCCGACGTCCCGAAGGCGACCACGGTAAGCCCTATCACGATGACCGGTATGTTGAGGCGTCGAGCTATACCAGAGGCTCCGGACACGAGAAAATCGCCGCCGAAATAGAGCAGAATCAGGCCGACGAGGAGAAAGGCGACGTTCAGCACGATCGGAGCCGTCATAGTGGTTCGGGCATCGTAGCTTACTTGCGATTCAGATTGAAGACCCCGTCCCATTCCGTGGTGGGCTCGCGCTCCATGAAGGTACGGCATCGATTCGAGAACAGTGATGCCGGGCCGTCACCCGGGTATATGCGCAGGACGTTTTCGAAGCTGCGAAGCGCCGTGGTCCAGTCACGGCTCTCGAATGCGGCAAGTCCCTCGTCGAAGAGACCGAGCGCTTCTTTCAGCATCGGCGTTTCCTCTCCCCGCTCACCGAGAAGCTCGTAGAGCCGAACCGGCTCCTGAATGCCGACGGCCCGCACGCGGTCGAGACGCCTGATCAGAAATCCATCGCCGGCCTGGCGATACGTTCGCTCGCCGAGCAGGATCCAGGTTCCGTACTGCCTGTTCACACCCTCGAGCCGTGCCGCCAGATTCGCCTCATGGCCGAGAATCGTATAGTCCATACGGCGGGTCGTACCGAGGTTTCCCACGAGCATCGGACCGGTGTTTATGCCGATACGGCTCAGGACCGGAGACGGGGAGAGATCCTGGCGGAGAAAGCGCTCGTTGAGAATCTCCTCCATCTTCTTCATACGCACCGCGGCATGGCAGGCACGTCGCGGATGATCGCGCAGCTCTACCGGGGCCCCGAAAAACGCCACGACCGCATCACCCTCGAACTTATCGATGGTGCCCCGCTCGTCGAGGATGATGTCGCTCATGTGGGAGAGATAGTCGTTGAGGAGACTCACCAGCTGTTTCGGCTCGAGACTCTCGGAAATGCGCGTGAACTGCTTTACGTCGGTGAACATCGCCGTGAGCTCTCGCTCCTCTCCGCCGAGATTGAGTTTCTCCGGTTTCTCGACGAGCTCCTGGATGAACTCCGCCGAGATGTAGTGCTCGAAGGCGTTGTGAAGCCAGCTTTTCTCACGTTCCGTCTCGACGAAAGCCAGAACCGTCAGCGTGATGAACGAGAAAAGCATCGCGAGAAGGATCGGCTGCACCGGAACGTAGAGGCCCGCCGCGACGAAAATGACAGCCTGCGCGATGAGAACACCACCCACCGCCGAGATTCCCATTGCGATGCCCGCGAGTGGCTTTTTCCCCCGAACGAGAAACGAAACGGCGATTGCAAGAACGAGCGCCAGAACGGCCGAGTAGGTCCGGGGCAGGCGATCGAGGAACGATCCCTGAAGGAGCATATTCAGAAGGGACGCATGAAGACCGACGTTGACGTACTCCTCATCGAAGGGCATCACGCCGATGTCGGCGGTTCCCGTTGCCGTAAGTCCCACGAAAACCGTGCGGTCTCCAAGCAGTGATTCCAGCCGATCCCGCAGGCCCAGGGCCTGGTCATAAATGCCACGCGTTTTTTCGAAAACCTCCTCCACGCTCGCCCGGGCGTTTTCGACCGACCGACGCTCGGAGTCATTGAGCGTCTCGTCGGAAAGAATCGAGTCTGCGTCTGCGAGCATCTCCGTCTCCGCACCTCCGCCGAGGAAGGTGCCGACTGCCGCCCGATACACCCGGGCGAGCTCGCGAGATTCCCGGAACAGCGCCGGGCTCTGCTCGGCAATCGCACGTCGGCGGACCTCGTGTGCCCGGTCCCAGGCCTCGATCGGCGCAATTGAGCCGTCGGCATACGCGAAGTACCCCGCCCGTTCCATCTGTCGGAGGTTGAACAGCAGATCGTCTTCGAGCCGCCCGAGCTCGATGAGCTCGGCAAACGAAACCTGGGTGAACGAGTCCTCGAAGCGCTTCTGCGGCCAGTCCACCAGTACCCGACCGTCGGGAAGGCGCGGTACGCGAGTCGTCGCCTCGCCGTCACTCCGGTGGAACATGACCTCCCGCTCGGTTACCTCGATTCGCTCGACGCCGGTTTGATCGAGATAGGCGGGCAGAACCAGCTGCGGCAACACCTGCTCTTCCCGGCGCAGGAGCAGGTGAATGGCCCGCTTCACCCCGTCTGCGTCCACCTGTGTGTTCGCGAACCCCGCAGCGGCAGCTCCCTCGTCGATGGGATCGACGATACCACGGACCTCGGCGACCGCCGGGACGCTGCGCGCCACCTCGCCCTCGACAGCAATCGAGAACATACGCGCAGCTTCCGGCGACTCGAGGCCAAGCGCCTGCTCGTCACCAATGGCGAGAACAATGGGGAGGTACACCGGGCCATTCAGCGACATCGCGGTTGCCAGATGACGGTCGCCGTCTCTGACCGACGCCTCGAGCCCCCGCTCGATCCTGCGCCGGGAGAGCCGAAGCTCCTCGGCAAGATCGAAGAAGTACAGAGGCGCCGAGCCCGCATCGAGGGCGCCGGAGTCCAGGGCTTCGGCGACGTCCAGGGTATTATTCCGGAGCGAGGTGAACTCCTCTTCCACCGTTTGCGGTACCGTTTCGGTGTAGTCATCACCGTCGATCTCGAGAAGTCCGGGGTCGATGTACTCGATGTCGAGCACCACGGCCGACGGCGAAAGCTCACTGAGGCGGAGGAGGTGGTCTCCCGTGGCACCGCGGCGCCACGGCCACTCGCCCTGGGCGGCGACGGCACGATCGTCAATGTTGAGCAGGACAATGTCCTCGTGCTCCTCGACGGAAGGCCTGAACCGCAGCAGCTGGTCATACCATCGGTTTTCCGCCGTTTCAAGCAGTGGAAGGTACTGTAACGCAGAGAAGACTCCGGCGAAGAGCAATGGCAAGACGAAGAACAGGACGCCGGGAATCGGAAAAAGTGAAAAACGCTTCATGAATCCTCGCTTTGCTTCGCCGTCATATCAGTGGTATGTTGGTCAGGAATATAAGGATGAAGAGCCAAAAAGGGGTACCACCTGTGGCAAAAACGTGGATCGCACTCGTGCTTTTGCTCGCTCCGTTGGTCACCGTTGCGGCCGCCGACCAGATGGAGGTTATAGCAGCGATGCAGACCGCCGAGGAGGTCACATACCGCGAGGGTGGCTTTGCCGTCCTCGTTGCATCCGGGACGCTGCCGCGCACTGCCGCAGCGGATGCCGCGCTGAATCCGGGACTTCGCAGCCGCCTGGGGTGGGATTCCCGGCCGGTGGACAGGCCGCTCACGGTGGCGGAGTTCTCCTACCTGGTGGTGAACGCCTTTGATATTCCCGGCGGCCTCATGTATCGGCTTGCCCCGAGCCCGCGGTATGCGGTACGAGAGTTGCGTTTTCGGCGGATTCTCCTCGACCGCGTCGACGCAACCGATGACATTGCCGGTGTACAGGCTTTGCGGATGATCGGAAACGCCATCGAATGGACGGAGGGCCGGTCATGAGGCGTTGCATGAAACGAGCCGGGGGCCTGGCCGTTCTGCCGGCGGCCGTCGTCCTGTTGATCGGTCTGTTGATCGGAACATCCCGGGCCGGCGCTGCCGAGCTCGACATTGACCTCTCGAGTGAGGTCGGCGCCGAGCACACCGGCGAGACGGACATCTTCACCGAGACAGCGGCCGACGCATCTCTATCCTGGATTCTCTCACCGGACAGCGACATCGAGCTATCGGGCGGGTACAGCTATCGTTATGACGAGGCCGCTGCGGAATCCGACGGCGAGTTCATCCCTGCAGTCGACCGGGCCCGGTACTTCGCGCGGGTTCCGCTTTCGGACTCCGGCGAAGCCGGCGGCGGCACCGTGGCAGAGCTCACCGCAGGCAGGTTCGGCCTCCGCGATACCACGGGCATGGTGGTGGACACACCGGCGGACGGTCTCTCGGTGGGAATCGTGGCGCCGGTCGTGACCGTCCGAGTCCAATCGGCGTATACGGGACTCCTGTTTCGCGATTCGACGGACATCCGGCTTACCACGGGAGATCTGCTCGATGACGATAACCTCTTCGGGCCGGCCCACCTGCTCGGGCGGGCAGAGCTTGCCTTCCCCGAGCTGCTTGGCCGACAAAGCATCATCCTGGACGCCGTGGGACATCTCGACCTTCCCGAGCTCCCCTCGAGCGAGCTCGATTCCACCGACAGGGCCGACGGTCTCTACAGCAGCCTGACGCTGACCGGACCGCTTTCAAGGCGGGTGTTCTACACCGTCTATGGCATCGGTCGTGCATCCCGCTATTTCGCCGATTCCGACGACAACGAGGAAACCTACTCCACGCTGGCGGCGGCCGCGGGCGCGAGCCTCCGCGCATTTGCTCCGGAACTCGGGAAAAGCCGCGCGGAGCTGCAGCTCGGCTGGGCAGGCGGTGAGCGCGGCTTCTCCCGCTTCTCTTCGACCGCAAGCGGCACTGCCCGCCATTTCGCGCCCATCACGGCTCCCTCGCCTCTGCGTTTCACACCACTCCTGCTCTCGAACGTCGCGTTCGCAAAGCTCGACTACTCCGTGCAGCCGGTGGACATCGGAGCAGGTCCTCGCGAAGGTCTTCGCACGGCCGTGTCCGTCGCCGCAGCTTACCGACCCGTCGAGGGGGCAGGGACCGTCGCCGGACTTCCCGCGACTGCCGATGTCGGATATGTGGGAACCGAGGCCGGAACAACAATCGAAATTCGACCGCTCTCAGATTTGAGATTTGCACTCGAGGGCGATATATTTTGGCCGAGTAGTTTACTCAGGAATGCGGGTGCCGTGGACGACACCACACCGCACGGTAGAGTGACGGCCCGCATCGAGCTCTCGCTGTGAGGGCGCAAGCGATTTCAGGCTGACGGAGGCTTTCGATGAAACGATACGTTGTTTTAGCACTTCTCATCGCACTCGCGGTACCGGCATTCGCGGCTCTCGAGGCGCACATCGCCTCGGTGGACGGCACAGTACGCGTGTCCGGCTCGGATGGCGGCTGGGAGCGGGCCGAGGAAGGCATGGTGCTCGCCGCCGGTGATCTCGTTGCGACGGGCTTCCGCGGACGCACCGTGATAACAATCGGCCGCTCCGAGGTCGATGTTTCCCCGCTCTCTCAGGTCTCCATCGCTGAGCTCGCCGAGCGCGAGGACGTGGACCAGACCAGACTCTCCATGCCCTTCGGCAAGGTGAACGCCCGCGTTCGCAGCGCCGATGAACGGAGAAGCGACTTCCGGGTGGTCAGCCCGGTATCCACGGCGTCGGTGCGCGGAACCGATTTCGTGTACGACGGCATCAGTCTGCAGGTCACCGAGGGCGACGTCGCCATCGAAAACCTGATCGGGCAGACCCACAGCGTTCGCGCCGGCCAGGAGAGCCGGGCCTACGCACACGAGCCGATCGTCTCGGTAGAGACCTATCTTGCCGAGGAGGCGCTGCTTCAGTAAGGCCTGACGCGTCCCCCCCGGGATGCACCAGGCACCATCCGTCAGCCGAGCGCTGCGGCGATCCGGCCGGGGAAATCGGTGACGAGGCCGTCCACCCCCGCGTCGGAGAGCCGCACCGCGGTCTCCGCATCATTTACCGTCCAGACGTACACCCGCTTGGCGCGGCGCGCCGCCAGCGAGAGGAATCGCGGCGTGACGATATGCACGCGCCCCCAGTGCTCGGGCACCATGAAGAAGTCGGGGCGACGGGGCACCAGCGGGGGAAGGCCGGAGACGGCGGCCGCAACCGTGCTGCGGACCTCCATCGGGCAGGCACTTGCATGTGCGTCCGGCTCGAGGCGGCGGAAGCGGCGGGCAGTCCGACAGGAAAAGGAGCCCACAACGGTTCGGTCTGCGCGCTCGAAGGACGTGATGAGCTCGGCCACCGCAGCCGTCAGACGGGAGTCGGCGGCCTTGATGTCGATGGATATCCACGCGCGAGAGTAGCGATCGAATACTTCGCGCAATGTGGGAATTCGGATACCCTGGCCGCGAAAGGGAAAGCTGCGGCCGTCTTCACTCCACCGGTATCCGGCGTCGAGCTCGGCAAGTTCGTCGGCTGAATAACTCGAGACGGGGCCCTGCCCGTCGCTCACCCGATCTACCTGCGCATCGTGAATGACCACCGGTATCCCGTCACTCGTCGCGCGGACGTCGAGCTCGAGAAACCAGCAGCCCAGTCCGACAGCGTGATCGAACGCAGCCACCGTGTTTTCCGGTCGAACACCGGCCCCACCGCGGTGCGCAACGACGATCGCAGTTCCCATAGTGCGTACCCCCGCTCCGGTTGTACCACCGTTCAGCGGGGAGTATCCAGTCGCTTGCGGCGCCTGCTACCTGCTCCGGGGCACAAAAAAACCCGACGCCGATAAGACGCCGGGTCGCGATGGGCGGTACTGGATTTGAACCAGTGACATCCTGCTTGTAAGGCAGGCGCTCTCCCACTGAGCTAACCGCCCGAGCGGTGGTGAAGCTATCACGCGCCCGGGCGGCTGTCAAGCCGAGCCAGCCGGGCGACCACGCCGGGTCAGTAGGTGTAGCCGATCCGATGAATGCCGAACTCCCGGTGGCCGAGTAGCTCGGCAGCGGTGCGGGAGCCCGAGGCCACTGCGAGTATCATGTCGTAGATCTCCTGCCCGACCGCGGCGACCTCAATGCCATCATCTATGATTCGGCCCGCGTTTATGTCGATATGCTCGCCCATGCTGCGAAACGTATCGCCGTTTCCGGTCACCTTGATCACCGGTGCCACCGGATTCCCCGTCGGGGTCCCGCGCCCGGTGGTGAACACCACGATCTGCGCCCCACCGGCGACCATCGCGGTGATCGAGTCGATATCCTGTCCCGGGGTGTCCATGAAGTAAAGCCCGCCGCCGCGCGGGACTCTCTCGGCGTACTCGAGCACGCCGCGCACCGGAGCGCTCCCCGCCTTGTAGATGCACCCGAGCGACTTCTCCTCGATGGTGCTCAAGCCCCCGGCAATGTTTCCGGGGGTCGGTTGGCTCCCCCGAAGGTCGGCGCCCGCGGCACGTGCATGCTCTTCGGTTCGCGCGACCACTTCGAGAATCCGGGAGGCAACTTCGTCGTCCACGGCACGCCGGGCGAGGATGTGCTCCGCGCCGATGAGCTCGGTGGTCTCCGAGAGAATCGAAGTCCCCCCGGCGTCGATGAGCAGATCCGAAGCAACGCCCACGGCAGGGTTCGACGCGATTCCGGAGGTGGGGTCGGAGCCGCCGCACTCGAGGCCGAGAACGATATCCGAGACCTCGCAGGGGACGCGCTCAGTGCCCTCGAGCTCCGCGGCCATCTCCGTAGCAAGCCGCACTCCCTCTTCCACAGTGCCGCGGGTGCCCCCGTGGTCCTGGATGACGAGCCGTGCCGCACGCGTTCCTGCAGCAGCCAGCTCCTCGCGAACCGTCTCCGCCTGGATTCCCTCACAGCCGAGGCCGACCACTATAGCGGCACCCACGTTCGGATTCGAGGCGAGCCCGACGAGGGTTCGAAGTGTCTGGCGGTAGTCATCCCCCATCTGACAGCATCCGTGCTGATGCGGAAGTGCCACGGCTCCGGGCACCTCGCCCGCGATACGCACGGCCGCCTCGGAGGCACAGACCGAGGTCGGCAGGATAACCAGGTGATTTCGGAAGCCGACCCGGCCGTCCGGGCGTCTGTAGCCGCTCAGCGTCATCGCCGCCCCCTCCTGCTGTTGATGTTGTCGACGTGCACGTGGGCGCCGGCCGCGATATCGACCGTCGCCTCGCCGATCGTCTCGCCGTACTTCACGACCGCTTCGCCGGCAGCGATGGCTCGCAGGGCGAGCTTGTGGTACTTCGGTACCGCCGTTGCTGCGACGATGGTCTCCCGGCCCGACGCCTCCCGGGAGGCGGATACCGCGACCGAATCCCCGGCCTGCAACTCGTCGAGAGCGGTTGCGACGTTGTCGGCGGCGTGGGCACGGAGGGCACGAAGCGCGCGTTTTTCCATCATTATGCCGGATTATACCCCTGCCCGTGTCACATGCGCAATTTGCCGGATGTTTCCACACCGACTCGCTGTGTGCTATTATTCGCACCGGCGAGACCAATGAAGCTTAGAAAACTCAGAAACATCGGCATCATGGCACACATTGATGCCGGGAAAACTACGACTACCGAACGGATCCTCTTCTACACCGGCAAGCGTCACCGCATCGGCGAGGTGGACGACGGCGATGCGACCATGGACTGGATGACACAGGAGCAGAACCGGGGCATCACCATCACCTCGGCGGCGACGACCTGCTTCTGGCGGGATCATCAGATCAACATCATCGACACGCCGGGGCACGTGGATTTCACCGCGGAAGTGGAGCGCTCTCTGAGGGTGCTCGACGGCGCGGTGGCCATCTTCGACGCGGTCGGCGGCGTGGAGCCGCAGTCGGAAACGGTGTGGCACCAGGCGGATACCTACAACATCCCCCGTCTCGCCTACGTGAACAAGATGGACCGCATCGGCGCAGACTTCTTCGCCGTCGTTGAGGAAATGAAAGAGAAGCTCGGCGCCGCCCCCGTCATCCTTTCCATCCCCATCGGGAAGGAGCAGGGCTTCGAGGGTACCATCGATCTCCTCTCCATGCAGGAGCTGCACTGGGACCACGAGACCTTCGGCTCGGAAATGAGTACGGCTCCCATCCGAGAGGAATATCAGCAAACCGCGGCAGAGTGGCGAGAGGCGATGATCGACGCCCTCAGTGCCTACTCCGATGAGCTCACCGAGCTCTACCTCGACGGTGAAGAGATTCCCACCGACACCATCAACCACGTCATCCGCGAGAAGACGCTCGACCGCAGCATCGTGCCGACCTTCTGCGGCGCGAGCCTCAAGAACGTGGGCGTGCAGCCGCTCCTCGATGCCGTGGTGAACTACCTGCCGGCGCCGGAAGAGATCGAGGCCGAGGAAGGCATTCACGCGAAGAAGGAGACGAAGGTCCCCGTCGAGCGGACCCCGGACGGCCCGCCGGTGGGACTCGTCTTCAAAATACAATCCGAGCGGGAGGCGGGCGATCTGTGCTTCGTGCGTATGTACTCCGGTGCGGTGAAAGCCGGGTCTACCGTGTACAACGCCGACAAGAAGAAGCGCGAGCGCGTCCACCGGCTGCTTCGCATGCACGCCAACCGCACGGAAGCCGTCGACAGCGTGGAGGCCGGCGATATCGCCGTATTCATCGGTTTCAAGCACGCCCAGACCGGCGATACCATCGGAAGCGAGGGCTTTCCCGTCATCCTCGAGCGGATGCACTTTCCCGAGCCCGTCATTTCGGTGGCCATCGAACCCGAAACTCTCTCCCAGCGTGACAAGCTGAAAGACGTGCTCACCATCCTCGCGAAGGAGGACCCCACCTTCTTCAGTTACGAGAACGAGGACACCGGGGAGCTCATCATCTCCGGCATGGGCGAGCTCCACCTCGACGTGCTGGTCACCCGGATCATCGACGACTTCAAGGTCGGCGCCCGCGTCGGCCAACCGCAGGTCACCTACCGCGAGTCGATCACGCAGACGCTCGAGCACACCGAAAGCTACCACCGCGTCCTCGGCGGCAAGGAGAACAACGCCGAGATCACCCTGCGGGTCCAGCCCCTCGACAGGGGAAGCGGAAACCACTTCACGAACGAAGTCTCGAAGAACGACCTGCCGGAGGAGCTCATCGACGCGGTACGGCGCGGCGTGGAGGCGGCGTTCACCTCCGGCATCGTCTTCGGCTATCCGACGATCGACATCGGCGTGACGCTGGTGAGCGCCCGCTACGACGAGCTCACCTCGACCCCCCTTGCCTTCGAAGCGGCCGGGTCCATGGGATTCGACAACGCGTGCAGCGCCGCCGGCCCCATCCTCCTCGAGCCCATCATGCGTGTGGACGTCATGTGCCCCGCCGACTTCCTCGGCGACGTGATCAACGGGATCACCATGCGCGGTGGCGTTGTCCAGGGCGTGGAATCGCGACCGGCGATGGAGCACATTCGAGCCGAAGCACCGCTGAAGCAGATGTTCGGCTACTCGACCTCCCTGCGAAGCATCACCCAGGGTCGCGGCAACTACGCGATGGAGTTCTCACACTTCGCAAAAGCCTCCGAAAAGCAGTCCGGGTAGCGCACGAGTCTTGCTTGACAACGGCATAACGGCGCGCCTATAGTGGCGGTTAAATTACGATTAACCCGAGTCCTGCTCGCTTAAGGAGAAAGTTGATGAGCACATCCACGGATTCCATTCGCAACGTTGCCGTCGTCGGTCACGGCAGCACCGGTAAGACTGCGTTCGTAGAGCATCTGCTCTTCACCGGAGGAACCATCTCGAAGCCCGAGGCGGTAGAGTCCGGCAAGACCGTCAGCGACTACACCGAAGAGGAAATTGCGAACAAGCAATCCGTGCACGCCACCCTCAGCAACCTCCAGTGGAAGGACGGCAAGATCAATATCATGGACACGCCGGGCGCCTCCGACTTCGTCGGCGAGGTCGTGGCCGCGCTGCGCGTCTGTGAGTCCGCCGCCGTCATGGTGGCTGCGCGCGCCGGAGTACAGATCGAAACCATCAAGATCTGGCGCCGCCTCGACGCGAGAAACAAGCCGCGCATTGTTTTCGTCAACAAGCTCGACGAAGACATGGCGGACTTCTCAAAGGCCCTCGCCGACCTCAACGAGAAGTTCGACACGAGCTTCGTCCCGGTCACCATCCCGATGGGCGCCGGGTCCGATTTTCAGGGCATCATCGATCTTGTCGAGATGAAAGCCTACCCCGTTCCCGGCGACGGTGCCAAAGAGACGGCCACCGACATTCCCGACGAGTTCAGGGAGCAGGCCGAGGAAGCGCGCGCTACCCTCGTAGAAACCGCCGCCGAGGGCGACGACGATCTGCTGACCAAGTACCTCGAAGAGGAAACCCTCACCGATGAAGAGGTCAGAATCGGCCTCGCCGAGGGTATGGGCGACAACAAGATCGTACCCGTCGTCTGCGGTTCGGCAACGCTTACCGCCGGACTGACCGCCTTCCTCGACGTGCTCACGATTGCAGGACCCTCGCCCGCCCGCGTGACGGAGTCCACCCTGACCGAGGACGGCGCCGAAGAGGACTTCCCGATTGCCGCAGACGGCCCCCTCGCCGCCCTGTGCTTCAAGACCCGCATCGATCAGTTCTCCGGCAAGCTCTCCTTCATCAAGATGGTCGGCGGGAGACTCTCCCACGACAGCGAGCTCTATAACAGTCGCGAGGGGAAGAAGGAGAAGCTCTCGAAGGTGTACACCTGCCAGGGCAAGAAGATCGAGGAAACGTCGGAGCTCCTCGCGGGTGATATCGGCGTGCTGACCAAGATCGCCTCAGCCAAGGTCAACGATACCCTGTCGAGCCCGGACCACCCGGTGACGGTCAAGCCCGTTCAGCTGCCGCAGCCGGTTCATGCGGTCGCCATCGAGGTGTCCGACCGCAAGGCGGAAGATCGCCTCGCGGAGATGCTGCATCGGGCACAGGAGGAGGACCTCACCTTCACCGTTGAGCAGAACGAGGAAACCAAGGAAACCGTGATCTCCGGTATGGGTGAGCTCCACCTCAACATGATCCTCGACAAGATCAAGCAGAGCCAGAAGATCGATGTCGAGACCAGGCTTCCCAAGGTCGCGTATCGGGAGACCATCCAGAAAACTGCAGAGGCGAGTTACCGCCACAAGAAACAGTCAGGCGGCCACGGCCAGTTCGGTGAGGTCGTCATAAAGATCTTCCCGCTCGAGCGGGGGCAGCAGTACTCCTTCGAGAACCTCATCCGGGGCATGGCCGTGTCGAAGGGCTACATCCCCGGCATCGAGAAGGGCCTCCAGGAGGGGATGCAGGAGGGCTTCGTCGCCGGCTATCCCGCCGTGGATATCGGCGTTCAGCTCCTCGACGGGAAGGAACACCCGGTGGACTCCTCCGAAATGGCATTCAAGATGGCCGCGAAGGGCGCGCTGAAGGAAGCCGTGCAGAAGGCCAAGCCAACCCTGCTCGAGCCGGTGATGCACCTCGAGGTTTTCATCGAAGAGCAGTATCTCGGTGACGTGCTTTCCGACCTCACCGCGCGGCGTGGCCGTGTACAGGGGCAGGAGCAGCTCGGCAGCGGCTTCATCGTCATCAAGGCCCAGGTCCCGCAGGCGGAGCTTCTGCGCTACGCCATCGACCTGCGCTCGATCACTTCCGGCACCGGCGGATTCGAAATGGAGTTCAGCCACTACGACCCGATCTCCGGCCGCATCGCCGACGAGGTCATCAAGCAGGCGGAGGCGGAGAAAGCGGAGGCCTGACAGGGGGGCGGCGGCGGCCCGCGGCCGCGGGCCTACCGCCGCTCGGCCATCGGCACGTAGTCGCGCCGGCCGAGGACATTTTTGTATGCCGGACGCATGATGCGCCCGCCGCTGACGACCTCTTCGATGCGGTGGGCCGACCAGCCCGCCACGCGAGAGACGGCGAATATCGGCACATAGAGGTCGCGGGGGATATTCAGCATCTCGTAGACGAGGCCGGAATAGAAATCGACATTTGCCGAGATGGGCTCGGTGCGACCTCGTACTTCACGGAGCACCTGCGGGGTCAGCTCCTCCACGCGCTCATAGAGGGCGAGCTGCTCCGTGTAGCCCTTTGCAGCCGCAAGCTCCCGTGCCTTTTCCTTCAACAACACCGCGCGTGGGTCGGACAGCGTGTACACCGCGTGGCCCATCCCGTAGATGAGACCGCTTCCGTCTCCCGCCTGCTTCTTCAGGATACGGGTCAGATACTTACCGATCTCCTCATCATCATCCCACTTGCCGACCCCCTTCATGACCTCTTCCATCATCGTGGCCACGCGACCGCTCGCCCCGCCGTGCTTGGGCCCTTTGAGCGAGCCACAGGCGGTGGAGATCGCGGAGTAGGTATCCGTTCCCGCCGACGAGACGACGTGCACGGAGAACGATGAGTTATTGCCGCCACCGTGCTCTGCGTGCAGCACGAGTGCGAGGTCGAGGGTTTCGGCCTCGAGCCTGGTATAGTCCCGCTGGGGGCGCACGAGCTGCAGGAGGTTCTCCGCGGTGGAAAGCTCCGGCTCCGGCGAGTGGATGTAGAGGCTCTCGTTGTGGTAATAGTGGCGCTTCGCCTGATATCCGTAGGCCACCATCGTCGGGAATCGCGCGATAAGCTCCACGCTCTGTCGAAGCACGTTTCGCACCGATATATCCTCGGCGTTGTCGTCATAGGAATAGGCTGCGAGCACCGAGCGGGCGAGCTTGTTCATGATGTCGGAGCTCGGAGCCCGCAGGATCATGTCCTCGGTGAATCCGCTCGGCAGCGTCCGGCACTCCCCGAGCACGGTGCGGAAATCCGAGAGCTCGGTTTCGCCCGGCAGGTCACCGAAGAGAAGGAGGTATGCAACCTCCTCGTATCCGAAGCGCCCGTCCTGCTGGAACCCGTCGACGATATCGGATACGTCGACCCCCCGATAGGTCAGGCGCCCCTCGACAGGGATCTTCTCCAGCTCATCGATAATATAGCCGTGCACATCGCCTATCTCGGTCAGGCCGATGAGGACGCCGGTCCCGTCTTCGTTCCGCAGACCGCGCTTGGTCTTGTAGCGCTTGTGCTCGTCGGGGCTTATGATATTCTGGTTCTGCGCCAGCGGCGCATGTGTATCGAGAAACTGACCGCTGTGATCGCTCATGGTGACCTCTCGTCGGATTTTGGGTCAGCCTACACCACGGGCGCCGTCTTCGTGAAGTACAGCTCGTGGATATGATGATTCCTGGCGAGTCCCTTCTCCTCGAAGGGTGTGCGTGGCCGCCATTCCTGCCGCGGGGCGAATCCTTCGTAGCAATTCTCGAACTCCGCAGCGGCCTCGAACACCTCGAGCATCTGGTGCGCGTAATCCTCCCAGTCGGTGACCAGGTAGACGTAGGCGCCGGGCCGCAGCACGCGTGCGAGAAACGGCGGGAAGCCCGGCTGCACGAGCCTGCGCTTATGGTGCCGCTTCTTCGGCCAGGGATCGGGAAAGAAAATGTGACACCCGTCGAATGTCTCACCGGCAATCATGTCTCGGAGCACCTCGACCGCGTCATGATGCACGAGGCGAAGATTGGAGATGCCGCGCTTCTCGATCTGGCGCAGCACCCGCGCCACGCCGGGCTTGTGCACCTCCACACCGAGGTAGTTCACCTCCGAATGCCGCTCGGCGAGCTCCACCGTCGCGTATCCCATCCCGAAGCCGATTTCGAGAATCAGGGGAGCCTCGGGATTCTCGAACTCGGCACGGACATCACGGGGCGAGGGCTCGTACGGAATGCAGAAGGTCGGGCAGAGCCTGCGGTAGGCTTCCCGCCTCTGGGGACTCATGTTCGTGTTTCTGATGACGTAGGTGCGTACTTCGCCCGGCGCGCGGGCGTGGTCCTGGGGCATGAGACTATCCTCGTGATCCGTAAATGAATGATTCGACTTCGGCGACGGTCTCCATCCCGAGCAGGCTCTGCGCCACGCGGTTCGCGTCGGCGACGGACCTGGCGGGGAGGGAGCGCTTCATATCGGGTATCTGCGTCGGCTCGACACTGAAAACCCGAAACCCCACACCGAGAAAGAAATCGAGCAGTGCCGGGTCGGCCGCCGCATCTCCGCACATCGAAATCGGGGTGCCGTGCTCCGCCGCCGCGCGCGATACCCGCGCGAGGGCGCGAAGCACCGCCGGATGGTAGTCTTTGTACATGAACCCGATGCGTTCGTTGGTGCGGTCCACCGCGAGCATGTACATCACCAGATCATTGGTGCCGACCGAAAGAAAATCCGCGTGGCGGCTCAGCCCCTCGATACACTCCACCGCCGCCGGGAGCTCCACCATCGCGCCGAGAAGCGGCGACTCGTTGTGCGGAACACCTTCTTTCGACAGGTCGGCGAGGCAGTTGTCGAGGATCTCCCGCGAGGCGAGAAACTCGTCCACGGAGGAGATAAGCGGCAGCAGTATCTTGAGGGCGACATCACGCCCGGCACGCAGCATGGCGCGTAGCTGATCTCGGAACAGGTCCTCGTTCCCGAGCGAGAATCTGATTCCACGGTAGCCGAGGAAAGGGTTGGACTCAGCAAGCTCGGGTTGCGCGAGCACCTTGTCGCCCCCGATGTCGAGCGTGCGAAGAACGGCCTCACGTTTTCCCATCGTTCCTATGACCCGGCGGTAGATGCGGTACTGCTCGTCCTCGCTCGGGAAGTCGTTCCGCACGAGGAAGGGGAACTCACTACGGTAGAGCCCGATGCTTTCCGCTTTGTACCGCCGCGCAGTTTTCACGTCGTGGGAGATGTTGATATTGGCCTGGATCTCGATGCGGACACCGTCACGGGTGTGCGTTTCAGCCGGTAGGGCGTCGACATCAACCGGCTCGCTGCGGGCGCGCAGATTCGCGGCAAACGCCTCCTGCACATCCTCATCCGGCGATACGTAAATCGTACCCTGATAGGCGTCCACGATGAGCAGCGTCTCCTCCGGCAGCTGGAACACCCGCTCGTCGCGGGTGAGCACGACCGGCAGGCCGAAGCTCCGCGCGAGGATGGAGATGTGCGCGGTGATTCCGCCGTCCATCAGAATGACGCCTTCGGCGTGCTGGGCGGCAATCTTCAACAGCTCGGAGGGGAAGAGCTCCGAGGCTATGACGATCTGATTGCGGTAGTCACCGTCCTCTTCCCGGGCCCCGCTCAGGTTTCGAATGATGCGGTGGCCGAGGTCCTTCACGTCCTGGGTCTTCTCTCTGAGTCGTGCGTTGTCACTGGCTGCGAAGATGTCTACATATTCATTCACCACCTTCACTACGGCGGGCTCCGGGTGCATACCGCCCTCGATTTCACGTCGCATCCGGCCGACGAACTCCTCGTCGCGCAGCATGAGGAGGTGAGAGCTGAAAATGAGGGATGCAACGTCGGAGTAATCATTCTCCACTTCCATCTGCAGCGCCTCGAGTTGCTCCTGCGAGAGCTTGAGCGCCCGGCGGAACCGGCTCAGCCCCTCCTCGCCGAACTCGTGCTCATGCTCGAAGAGTCGGAACTGGGCGCCACGGCGCCCGAAGCTCACTGCCTCTCCGGTGCAGAGGCCGGTGGACACCGACTTGCCGCGTATGACCGTTCCCTCCGGAAGGCTCTCGGCCGCCGTGCGGGCGGTGCGCTCGCCGTGAATCTCCATGAGGATTTCCACGTTCTCGAGCGTGGCCGCAAGCTGCGAGGCGATTGCCTGAATGGCCCGGGTATCCTGTATGTCGAAGTAGTCCGGCTTTCCGTGATGCAGCACCATGGCGCCGATTCGGGTCAACCCCCGCTTGATCGGCACGGCGAGCATCGACTCGTACTGCTCTTCGTCGATGTTGGGCACCGGCATGTAGTAGGGGCTGTCCTTGGACCGCCCCTCGCGTATGGGCCGAAGCTCCTTGAGCGCGGTGCCGGTGATGCCCTGGCCGAGGTCGAGCTTGAGTCTGCCCACCGAGTCTTCCTTGAGACCGCGCGTGGCACGGAGGACCAGGGTGTCGGCGTCTTCGTCGTAGAGAAAGATGGAGCAGGCATCGGCCTGCATATGCGTCGCGATCAGCCCGACAACGTCGGAGAGAAAGTCCTCGAGACTTGTCTCCTTGCCGAAGAGGCCGGCGAGCTCGGCTACGCTCCATATCAGGTCGATGTTGTTCTTCTGCATAGGCAATATCTACCGTCGACGACTGTGTCGTATTGTACCACTGTTAGAGAAGCGACGAAAGTTTGCTTCTGATGAACTCGGACTTCTCCTTGAGCCCGACCGAACCGGTCTCCATACGCAGCACCTGCGGACGGTTCGGATCGAGGCGCACCTTGCCGCCCCCGGCCCTGATGAGCTCGAGCACGCGGTCCGGTGAGACCACGGCGAGCTTCGAGAACTCTATTTCCACGTTGCCCTTGCGCTCCTTGAGGCTCGAGACGTAGAGCTTTTTGCAGATGATGCGGATCTCGGCGAGCGACAGGAGGCTGTTCACCTCATCCGGCAGCGGCCCGAAGCGGTCTTCGAGCTCACCCTGCACCGATTCGAGCTCCTCCTCAGTGCCGACCGCCGCAATCTTCTTGTACACCTCCATTTTCTCAACCGGCTCATCGATGTAGGTGTCCGGGATGTAGCCGGTGTACTCGAGCTCGAGATAGGGCTCGGGCGGCCCCTCCTCCTCGCTTTCCTCGAGCTCGCGGATGGCCTCGTCGAGGAGCTTGAGGTACATGTCGAAGCCGACCGAGAGGATATCCCCCGACTGCTCCCGACCGAGGAGGTTCCCGGCCCCGCGCACCTCGAGATCCTTGAGCGCGATCTTGAACCCTGAGCCGAGCTCGGTGAAATCCGAGATGACCTGCAGCCGTTTCATGGCGAGCTCCGAGAGTGCGCGCTTCTCGGGATAGAAGAGATAGGCGTAGGCAAGCCGCTCGGAGCGCCCCACCCGTCCGCGCAGCTGGTAGAGCTGGGAAATGCCGTACATGTCGGCCCGGTCTATGATGATAGTGTTGACGTTCGGTATGTCGATCCCGTTCTCGATGATGGTGGTGGACACGAGCACGTGAAAGCCGCCGTGGACGAAGCGGTGCATGATATCCTCGAGGTCGGTCGAGGTCATCTTGCCGTGCGCAGTCTCGATCATGACCTCCGGTAGCAGGCGCTGGAGGAAGAGCTTGACGTGATCGAGGGTTTCCACGCGGTTATGGAGGTAGTACACCTGCCCGCCGCGCGAGACCTCCCTGCGCACCGCCTCGGCGACCTGCTCCTCGGAGAACTCCTGTATGAAGGTCTCTATCGGGCGCCGGTTGTGCGGCGGGGTGTTGAGCACCGACATATCACGAATCTTCAGAAGCGACATGTGGAGCGTCCGCGGAATCGGCGTCGCGGTGAGTGTGAGAGAGTCCACCGAGGCCTTGAGCTCCTTGAGTCGCTCCTTGTCCTTGACACCGAAGCGCTGCTCCTCGTCGATGATGATGAGCCCGAGGTTCCGGAAGTTCACGTCCTTCTGCAGCATACGATGCGTGCCGACGAGAATATCCACCTCACCCCTGTCGAGGAGCTCGATGGTGGCCTTCTGCTTTTTGGCGGGCACGAAGCGCGAGAGCATGGCGGTCTGTACCGGAAACTTCTCCGTGCGCTCGCTGATCGTGTCGTAGTGCTGCTCGGCGAGGATCGTCGTGGGGGCGAGAAACGCCACCTGCTTGCCCGCAGTTACGGCCTTGAAGGCCGCGCGCATCGCCACCTCGGTCTTTCCGTAGCCCACATCCCCGCAGATCATCCGGTCCATCGGGACCGGGCGCTCCATGTCCTGCTTGACCTCTTCGATACAACGCAGCTGGTCCTCGGTCTCCTCGTAGGGGAAGGAGGCCTCGAAGTCCATCTGCCACTCGGTGTCCCCGGTGAACGCAAACCCCCTCGCCTTCTGCCGTTTGGAGTAGAGCTTCACGAGCCGCTCGGCAAGGTCCTCCACGCTCTGCTTGACCTTGCTCTTGCGCTTCTCCCAGGATTTGCCGCCGAGTCGGTCGAGGCGTGGGCTCTCCCCGCCGTGGCCGATGTACCGCTGCACGAGGTTTACCTGCTCGAGCGGGATGAACACCGATTCCTCGCCCGCGTACTCGAGCTGAATGTAGTCGCGCTCATTACCGGCCGCACTCATGCGCTGTATGCCCTTGAAGCGGCCGATTCCGTAGTTCACGTGCACGACGTAGTCGCCGGGGCTGAGCTCGACGAAGGTATCGATCTCGCGGCTCTGCACACGCTTGACCGACCGCGGCGTGCGCTTTCGCCGTCCGAAGATCTCGTTCTCCTCGATGACGCAGATCTTCAGATCTCCCGAGCTGAATCCCTGGGAGATGGCGTGAGGAAGCACCTGCGCGCTCGTACCCTCGAGCATGTGAGAAATGCGTTTCGCCTGACTCTCGGTATCGGCGAAGACGAAGATCTCGTACCCGGCCTCCTCGAGCCCGGAGAGCTCCTCCTTGAGGAAGTCCACGTTCCCGAAAAACGACCGCGGCGGTGCATAGGAGAACACCGCGTCCGCGCCGTCTGCCTGTTCCTGCAGCACGTGAAAGCGGATTGCGGCGCTGCGACGTGCCTCGAGGGTTTCGAGGTCGAAGAGGATGCGTTCCGGACGGGGCGGATTCCCTTCCCGTCTCGCCTTTCGATAGAGGCCGTCGTACTCCCGCTCGAGGGCGTCCGCACCCGAGACGAGACGCTCGTAGTCGGCGTAGACCACAACGCCGTACTCGGCGAGATAGTCGATGACGGAGGCCGGCTCTTCGAAGGCAAGCGGATAGTAGAGCTCCTCGCCGGCGATGCGGCCATGTTCGCGAAGCTCGTCGGGAACCGCCCCGCCCCCATCGGGTGTTTCGGGAAGCTCGGCCAGTTGTCGCTCGAGGACCGCGATACGCTCCTCGTCCCAGACAACCTCGCGCATCGGGATGATATCGACCTCGTCGACCTTCATGCTCGAGCTCTGGGTGATCGGGTCGAAGAAGGTGATGCGCTCCACCTCGTCGAACTCGAAGACGATGCGCACCGGCTCATCGTGGCCGGCGAGGAATATGTCGAGCACCTCTCCGCGCAGCGCATACTCACCGCGAACCGACACGCGCGGTACCCGGGAGTAGCCGTAACGTTCGAGGCGGTCGGCGAGATGGACAGGGTCGAAGCCCGCACCCCGCTTGACGGTGAACAGCAGGGAACGCAGGTACGACGGTGGCGGAACCGGCGTGGCGAGGGCGCGAAGTGGCACGACGTGCACGGCGCGTCGGCCGGCAAGCAGATCGCCGAGAGCGCGGGTCCGACGACCGAAAATGTCTGAATTGTGCGGAGTCGGACGGTAGGCGACCGTCTGCCACCACGGGAAGGGATCTACCGCAACGCCGAGAAGCTCGAGGTCGCTCTCGAGGTGGCGCGCCTCCTGCTCGGTCGGCACGGTGATGAGAAGTGGATGATGCGTCTGTTCGAAGAGCCGCGCGAGGATGACGGCAAGAAAACTGCCTTTCGGCCCCACCACGTCTATGGGAAAACTGCGGCCGCGGAACCGATGCGCGAGCGTTTTGAAGGGCGCATAGCCCTTGAGCCTGGAAGTTACAGCCTCTGTGAATAATGTTATCATGTATTATTCCGAAAATGTAATAAACTGAGCTGGAGATGCGTCTGTGAAGACCAAATTGCTCATCCTTGTAAGCATTATTCTGTTCGCGGGAAGTACGGCCGGATTTACCCAGGACGTTGATCTATCCATCCGGTATTACGACAAGTCGATCTATTTTCCCGGTGACGACATCGTCGTCAAAATGATGATCAGGAACGAGTCGCCCGACACCTACCGGTTCAGGCTCGCCGAAAACCGCATGTTTAACATCAATTTCGACGTGCGGACCCTTGCGAACATGCAACTCGATGCTTCCGAGGAATTTAGCAGGGAACGTGCCTCCAATCAACAGGTATTCTACCGGGAAGTGAGTCTCGCCCCCGGCGAGGAGTACGCGTTCACCGAGAACGTCTCCGAGTACGTTGATATCCCGGGTGCCGGCATGTACGTCATCCGTGCCCGTTTCTTCCCCGACCTGGTCACGAGCGACGGCTCCGCGCCACTTGCCTCCGAACGGCTCATGCTCTCGGTGCGGCCCTCCGTTGCGGGTATGGACGAGGCCGAGGCTGCCCTGGATGCGGAGACCGGCGAGGCACTCCGGCGCGTTGACATGCCGCCCGACGAGGTCGTCGACTACATTCTGACCGCGCGCCAACGCGGCCAGTGGAACCGTTTCCTTCTCTATCTCGACGTCGAGAGCCTTCTGCGTGCAAACCCCGCGCGAGAGCGCCGCTATCTGAGACTCTCCGAGGAAGAGCGACAGCGGGAGGTACAGGAGTTTCGCGAGCAACTGCAGCAGCAGACCGTCGAGGACACGATCAATGTGGTGCCCGACAGTTACGAGATTGTCCGCACGAGCTACACTCCGACCCGCGGACGGGTGGTAGCGCTGCTGCGATTTCGATACGATAACTTCACCGAGATCAAGGAATATACCTACTTTCTGCGGCGTGAAAACGGATACTGGGAGATCTACGACTACAGCGTTACGAACGTGGGCACCGAATGAAGCTACTACTGATAACCGAGTCGGATGAACTGCAGGACCGCATCGCGCGCGAGTTTCGCCCGCACCAGGTGGAAATAATCCAGTACTGGAGTCCCCTCAAGGGGATGGACAATCTCGATGAGGTTGCCCCCGATGTGGTGATTTTCAGTGCCGTTGATTTTCCGCGTCACTGGAAGACCTTCCTGATGTTTCTCAGGAACAGCTACGCGCGGGATCGCATCATCTTCGTCCTGCTCGTGAGCGAATCCTTCGACGCGGACGAGGCCTCCAAAGCACAGCACCTCGGCGTGAACGCCGTCATCGACGCGTCGCTGCAGAGTAGACAGGATCTCAACAGGCTCAGGGATATCATAACGCGCTACAAGCGTCTCGATGAGAGCCGCAGCGATTATCGGCACACCCCCGACGAGCTCGACGACATCGATTTCCTGTTCTCCCACCCGCGTCACCTGCGGCTGATTCCGGGCACCGTCGAGGACATTTCCACCACCGGAGTCCGCTTCTCGCCGCATCGCCCGCAGCTCGTGCAGGACCTCGACAGCGGAAGCCTGCTCACCTCCTGTTCGCTGCGCGTCGGAGGTGACCTCCTGACGGTCGATTGCTCTGTCGTTCGGAACACCGAAAGCCTCGCTCTTACCTTTGAGCAGATCGACGAGGCCGCTCAGCAGCGCATCGCGGAGTACCTCGAAAGCCACACGCAGCGCGCAATCGAGCACGCGAGCTCCTGAGTCGGTGCCG
>CAYOFA010000034.1:11018-22251 GCA_964402885.1 uncultured Spirochaetaceae bacterium | reverse complement strand
TGGAGCGTGATTCTGGTGCTGCTGGTGGGACGGTCGATCGGTGTGCCGGAGGGGACGATGACACGGGGCGTGGCCGCCGCCCGGGCGAGCGGTGCGGCGCTCATGATCGCAGTGGTTACGATCCTCCTCGTGTGATACCGATCTCACCGTCGAGGCTCAGAGGCAGGTCTGCGGTATCGAGCATCTCGAGGGTTGTGCCCACCTCGAGCGTTCCGGACAGATTGTAGGCGACGTTCGCGCGGTCGAGGATGAGCGCCCGGACCGAGCGGCCCATGGCGCCGAAATCGAGGGTGACAGGCAGTGTGATCTCACGCTCGCCTCCCTCGGAAAGCTCCGCAGGCTCGGAAACCCGCGCCGATCCCCAGAGCTCGCCGTTTATGCGAAGCGCGTAGTCGAGTGTCTGCAGCGACAGGCCGAAGGCATTCGGGTTGGTCACCCCGAGGCGCAGACGCAGGTCGGCGCCGCTCAGACTGAGGCGCTCGAGGCTCAGCTCTCGAACCCGAACGCGCGGAGGCCTCACCACCGGTATCGTACCGGAACGCTCGACGGGCAGGCGCACGCGACCGAGCGCGGGGACGTCGACGCTGACCCCTGCGGCCAGGCGGTAGGCGGTCTCCCGCCGGTCGCTGAGACTGCGGACCGACTCGATGAGCTCGGCGTAGCCGACACCCACGGGGATACGAACGGTCGAGGTGCCGTTCGCCCCGATCTCGATCTCTTCCTCGGTCGCTCCGCGCAGGAACGACGACTCCTCGAAGAAGAGCTCATAATCGATGCCGGCGAGCCGAACGCGCACCGGGTTGGGGTTTTCGACCTCGACGTCGAAGGTGATCTCGGCCCGATCGAAGCTCAAGGCGGTGATCTCGCCCGCGACCACACGCGCAGTGGGCCGCTCGACGATCTCCGAGAGGCTCGCGCACCCGGCCGTAATGAGCACAACCACCACGCCTACCATGCCAACTAGTCTCGACACTCGCATCCTCCATCCCTTCCGCCGTGGTGAGTATATCAGAGCGCGGCGCCGGAGACGAGCTCCCGGGCGAGGTCTGAGACCGACTCCTGTCGCGAGATCACGTCGACAAAGGCCGAGCCGACCACCACGGTGTCCGCGTGGCCGTGCAGCGCCTCCACCTGCTCGCGGCTGCGAATGCCGAAGCCCGCCATCACGTGCACCCCACGCTCTTTCAGCCCCTCGAGAAAGGTGATGTTCTCCGCGCCGATCTCGGTCGCAGCGCCGGTGATCCCCTTTCGAAGCGCCGCGTATACATAGGACGGCCGCGTGGCAAGTGCCACCTCCACCCGTTCGGGTGCGGCCGACGGGACGAGCACCGGAACCACGTGCAGCCCGGCCTCGCGGCCGGCGGCGTAGAGGCCCTCGTCGTAGTCAGGCGGAAGGTCGGGCACGATGAGCCCCGAAGCCCCCGCCTGCGCGGCGCGCGCGGTGAACCACTCAACACCGTGGGAGACGACGACGCTTGCATAGGTCATAATGAAGACCGGCACAGCGCCGCCGTCGGCGAGGCTCTCCACAAGCGCGAAGCCGTCTGAAACCCTGAATCCCGCCTCGAGCGCCTGTGTGCAGGCAGCCTGTATGGCCGGTCCGTCCGCGGTGGGATCGGAAAACGGGAACTGCACCTCGAGAAACGAGACCCCCGCCCGCACGAGCTCGCGCCCCACCTCGAGAGATGCGGGGCCGGTGGGATAGTGAGCAACGAGGTGCGCCATGACTGATGATTTCATATGCGATCCGCCTCCGTTCGCAGGAACTCGTTCCAGGACTCCCCGCGAATCTCCTTCGCAGCGATGAAGAGGTCCTTATCACCCCGTCCCGACATGTTGATGACGACGACGGCTTCGGGCGGAAGATCCGCCGCTACCTTGAGGGCATGCGCCCCGCCGTGGGCTGACTCCAGCGCGAAGATGACCCCTTCGTTCCGCGCGAATGTCTTCACCGCCTCGAGGGCCTCGAGGTCGCTCGCACGGGCAAACTCAACGCGCCCGGCAGAGCCGAGGTGTGCGAGCTGCGGCCCGATTCCCGGGTAGTCGAGCCCCGCCGAGAGGGAGTGGGTGGCCTCCACCTGCCCGTCCTCGTCGAGAAGAAAGAGGCTCTTGTAGCCCTGAACGATACCGCTTCGCCCGAGGCCGTTCATGCGGGCGGCGTGCTCGCCGGTGCGGGTGCCGCGGCCGCCGGCCTCCACGCCGATGAGACGTGGAAAGGCGGTGTCGATGTAGGGTGCAAAGAAGCCGATCGCGTTCGAGCCACCTCCCACGCAGGCCACGAGGGCTGTCGGGGTGACGCCGCGCGCATCGAGCTGGTCCATGGTCTCCCGTCCGACGACGGATTGAAACTCCCGCACCATATCGGGAAAGGGCGACGGCCCGAGGGCCGATCCGATGACGTAGTGCGTATCGGAGAAGCTCGCCGCCCAGTCGCGAAGCGCCTCGTTCACCGCGTCTTTCAGGGTGCGGCTCCCGGAGGAAACCGGCACGACCTGCGCGCCGAACATCTCCATCCAGAAAACGTTGGGCCGCTGGCGGTCGATGTCGAGCTCGCCCATGTAGATGGTGCACTCCATCCCGAGCTTCGCGCTGACCGCCGCGGTGGCAACGCCGTGCTGACCCGCACCGGTCTCGGCTATGATGCGTTGCTTACCCATGCGTTTTGCGAGGAGCACCTGCCCGACGGCGTTGTTGATTTTGTGGGCGCCTGTGTTGGCGAGGCCCTCGAGCTTGATGTAGATCTGCGCACCGCCGATCTCCCGGGTGGTGTTCTCCGCGTGGAGAAGCGGCGTGGGCCGACCGATGAACTCCTCACCGATGCGATCGAGCTCGTCGCGAAAGGACGGATCGGAGAGCGCCACCTGGAACTCCCGCTCGAGCTCGTCGAGAGGCGCGCGGAGCACCTCGGCGACGTAGCGTCCGCCGAACTCACCGAAGTAGTCGTTGTATACCCGTTGCATGGTCTATCTCCTCGAAGAAGGTCTTCAGTTTGTTGTGATCCTTACGGCCGGGCTCCGCCTCGAGCAGGCTCGATGCATCGATGAGCTCCGGCCGGTGCCGTGTCACGATCTCGCCGACATTCTCAGGCCCGATACCGCCGGCCATCCACACCGGCCCCGCCCCGGCCACGGCATCCACGAGCTCCGGCATGATCCGCCGGCCGGTACCGCCGTACGCGCTGCGGTCGAAGGCGTCGATGAGCACCCGCGGGCTGCGGTAGGCGGCAACGCGCGGGACGTCCTCTTCGGAGCGCAGACGCACCGCCTTGTAGTAGGGAAAGGCGAGGTCGGCGCATTCGCCGGGTTCCTCATCACCGTGGAACTGCACGGCATCGAGAAGGCCCGACTCCAGAGCGCGCGAGACCCCCTCCGGCAGCGGCCGCCCGCCACCGGCCACCACCACGGCTACCTTCAGCACATCGAGATCGGCGAGCTCGAGGAGCAGCTCTTCCCCGGCCCGACGCGGCGAGTCGGCAAACACGAAGCCCAGGATGTCCGCACCGGCGCTCACGGCAGCCTCGGCATCGGCTCGCGTGGTAATACCGCAAATCTTCACCAGGGGCCTGCGCCGGCCCTCGTCCCGCAGTCCGTCCCGCAGCCCGCCCCGTAGCCCGTCCCGACGCTTCGCAAGCTGTGACCAGAAGCTCCCGGTGGCGGCCGGTGCGGCGGGGGCCGCCGCCGGGGCCTTGCGTGTGCCGGCGGCGCCCCCGGGCGTGGCGGCCTCCCTGCCCGCGGCGGCATCCATCCCGGCGGCGGCGCCCCGCATCCCCACGCCCGACGCGCCGAGCTCCAGGCCCCGGCGGAGCTCCGGGATGAGCGCCGGGTTCCGCACGACAGCCTCTCCGACAAGCAGCCCGCCGAACCCCGCCGCCCCGGCCAGGCGCGCATCCTCGGCGGCGAACACACCGGACTCGTAGACGAGCGTCGTCGGCCAGTCCACGTGGGCGGCAACCGCCATGGGGTGCAGTCGGTCCACCCGGAACGTGGTGAGATCGCGGCTGTTGATGCCGGTGAGCTCCGGCGCAAACGCCCGCGCCTTCTCCGCATCCTCGGGAGTATAGAGCTCGACAAGGGCGGCCATCCCGAGCTGCGTCGCGCGGGCGTGGAGCCGCGCGAGCTGCTCCTCATCGAGAAGGGTCGCGATGAGCAGCACGATGTCCGCCCCGGCGCGATAGGAGACCTCGATGTCCTCCTCGTCGAGGAGGAAGTCCTTGCGAAGCACCGGGATGCCGGCCGGGCTCGCGGCCCCGGCGCCGGCGACCCCGGCACCGCCGTCACCGTCGACGAGCGCACGCTTCACCGCCATCAGATCGCCGAGGGAGCCGCCGAAGTTGTCGGCCTCGGTCAGCACCGACACCGCCGACGCACCCCGGGCCGCGTACTCGAGGGCCCTGGCCCGCGGATCGCCCACGCCGTCGATTTCCCCGCGCGAAGGCGAGCGGCGCTTGATCTCGCAGATGAGGAGGCCGCCCGCGACGGCGGCGGGGGCCGCCGTCGCCGTCGGCGTTGCCGGCGCCGGCGCGGGTCCGGCCGTGGCGCCCCGGCTTTCCGGGGCCCCCGGCGTTGCCGGCCGCGCACCGGGTCCACCGGCTGCGCCCCGCGTTTCGCGCCCCCCCGGCGTTGCCGGCGCCGCCCCGCGTCCATCGGCCGCGCCCTGCGCTTCCGCGGCGCCGCCCCGCGTTTCGCGGCCCCCCGGCGTTGCCGGCGCCGCCCCGCGTCCATCGGCCGCGCCCTGCGTTTCCGGCGGCACCCCGGGTCCACCGGCCGCGCCCTGCGTTTCCGCCGCCGCCCCGCGTCCCCCGGCACCGGCGTGCGTTCCCGGCGCCACCACCGGCACCTCCCGCGCGGCGGGCACCTCCTCGCCGAGCTCGTGGCCCTCGCAGGCGATGCGCTCGGCGCGGGTGTCTGCGATGCGCCGAAGGATGTCGAAACCGCGGCCGGGTGCGCCGGCAAACGGGGCCGCCGCCGCGCGGCCGCCGCGTGCGTTGGCACTCATCACGACGCCCTCCTCATGGCACCGTCTCCGGCGCCGATGACCGAAGCGAGTTTCTCGGCGACGGCGCCGCGCTCGAGGGCGGCGCGGGCGAGGTCCACGCCGGCGCGAATGTCGTCGGCGATGCCGTAGACGACGAGCGCGGCGCCGGCGTTTGCAAGCACCGCGTCGCGGACCGCCTCGCGACCGGCGCCCGACATGATGTCGCGAGCGGTGCGGGCATTCTCGGCGGCATCGCCTCCGCGGAGGGCCTCGAGCGGGTGCCGCCCGACACCGAGGTCCTCGGGCTCGACCTCGAAGTCCTCGAGCGTGCCGTCCTCATCGAAGCGCACGATGCGGGTGGAGGCCGACACCGAGATCTCGTCGAGGCCGTCGCGGCCGTGGACGATCATCCCGCGCTTGATGCCGAGCATGTGCGCGGCGCGGGCAACCGGCTCGACGAAGCGCTCGTCGAAGACGCCGATGAGCTGGTAGGAGGCGCCGGCTGGGTTCACCAGCGGACCGAGCAGATTCATGATGGTCTTCACTCCGAGCTCCCGCCGTGTCGGCCCGGCGTGTCGCATGGCTTTGTGGTAGAGGGGCGCGTAGAGGAAGACGAAATCCTCGGTGCCGAGGATGTCCTCGGCGGCGCTCGGGGAGAGCTCGACGTTCATGCCGAGGGCCTGGTAGAAATCGGCGCTGCCGCTCTTGGAGCTTACCGCCCGGTTTCCGTGCTTGGCGACGCTCGCCCCGGCGGCGCTCGCTACGAGTGCCACCATGGAGGAGATGTTGAAGGTGCCGAGCCCGTCACCGCCGGTCCCGCAGGTATCGAGCACGGGCTTGTTCGGGCGGATGGGAACCCGCTTTCGCTGCAGCACCGAGGCGCAGCCCGCGATCTCCTCGGGCGTGATGCCCTTGGCATTGAGGGCAACGAGGAAACCGGCGATCTGGGCGCTGGTGAGGTTGCCGTCGGTGAGCTCCTCCATGAAGTTCGCCGCCTCGTCCTGCGTCATATTTTCCGCGGCAAGAAGCTTCGACAGGGCTTCACGCGGGACGAAGGGCTGGCGGTGGTAGTGGAGGAAGTTCCGCAGGAGCTTCTTTCCGAGGCTGCTTGCAATCGATTCGGGGTGGAACTGCACGCCCTCGACCTGAAACTCACGGTGGCGAAGCCCCATAATCTCGCCGTCTGCGCTGCGGGCGGTAATCTCGAGCTCCGCGGGAAGCGTGGCTTCCTCCACGGCGAGGGAGTGATACCGCGTAAAGGGTGATGGCGAGTCGACGCTTCGAAAGAGCCCCCGGCCGTCGAGCTCGATCTCCTCGACCTTTCCGTGAACGATGCGCTGCGCCTGCACGATCTGCCCGCCGAACGCCGCCGCAATGGCCTGGTGGCCGAGGCACACGCCGAGAATCGGCACGCTCGCGGCGAGCTCGCGGATGACCTCTACGGAAATACCCGCTTCCTCGGGGCGTCCGGGGCCCGGGGAGATGATGATGCGCTCGGGCGCCATCTCGCGGACATCGGCGATGGTCACGGCATCGTTTCGCACCACGCGCACCTCGTCACCTGTGATCTCGCGCAGGTACTGGTAGAGGTTGTGGGTGAAGGAATCGTAATTGTCGATGAGCAGGATCATGAGTGCACCTCCGGGGCGGGAGTCTGAGTCTGGTTGGGGGCCCGGCCGGCGGCTGCCGGCACCGCGTTCCCACCGCCCGCGGCCGGCTCGGCGGCCTCGATGCCGGCGGCGCGGCGCATAGCGGCGAGTTTCTGGTCGGTTTCGGCGAGCTCACGCTCGGGCACGGAGTCATAGACGATGCCGGCGCCGGCCTGCATGACGAGCAGATCGTCCTTCTTCAGGGCACTGCGAATGGTGATGCAGGTGTCGAGGCTGCCGCCGGGCTCCACGTAGCCCACGAGCCCCGCGTAGAAGCCGCGGCGCACGGGCTCGAGGGCATCGATGGTCTCGATGGCGCGGATTTTGGGAGCGCCGGAGACGGTGCCCGCGGGAAAGGTTGCCCGTATCGCATCGGCGCCGGTCTTCCCCGGCTCGAGGGTGCCGCTCGCCTGTGAAACGAGGTGCATGACATGAGAGTAGCGCTCGACTGTCATGTACTCACCCACTTCCACGGTGCCCGGTGCGCACACCCTGCCGATGTCGTTTCGCGCGAGGTCGACGAGCATGAGATGCTCCGCCCGCTCCTTCGCATCACCCCTGAGCTCCGCCTCGAGGGCGCGGTCCTCCTCGCGGGAGGCGCCGCGCTTTCGGGTGCCGGCGATCGGGCGGATCGTGACCTGATCATCCTTGACCTTCACGTGGACCTCCGGCGAGGAGCCGAAAAGCTGATAGGGTCCGAAATCGAGGTAGAAGAGGTAGGGCGATGGGTTCGCGGTGCGAAGGCGCCGGTAGGCCTCGAGGGCGGGAAGCTCGGTGCGATAGGTCAGCCGGCGCGAAAGCACGCCCTGCAGAAGATTTCCGGCCACGATCTCATCGCGCACCTTCGCAACGCCGTCGAGAAACGCCTCGGTGGCACCCTCCTCCTCTATGAGCTCTGCGGGGTAGGGCACCTCGTCATTCTGCAGGTAGTTGAAGTTGAGGTCGTTGATGCGGGCCTCGGTCTCGGCGACCGCGCGCGCAAGATCGATTTCGTGCTCGCGGTAGTTGAGCCCGATCACGTAGAGGAGATCGGTGTAGTGATCGAAGACGATGAAGACGTGGCCGAAGATGAACTCCGCGTCGGGCATGCCGAGCGCGTCGGGCCGCTCGCGGAAGCGGATCGTGTCGCAGCGGCGGGCGTACTCGTAGGAGAGAAAGCCGATGCCGCCGGCGGGAAAGGGAAAGTCCTGGTGCGGCAGGGTGTGCTGATCGGCGAAGTACGGAAGCACATCGAGGATGTCGCGGGCGCTGCTCTTGACCGCGTAGCTCTTGCCGTCGGCGGTGAGCATGAGCGTTCCGCTCTCGTCGGTTACCCGGAATGCCTCCTTGACCATGAGGATGGAGTAGCGCTCGCGCCCCTTCTGGAACGACGAGGACTCCAGCAGCGCCAGGGCCCCCAGCTTTCTCGCAAGCGCGTAGGGGGTGAAGCGCTCGCCGGGGAGAATCTTGATGATCGTGTCGGTGCGTGCCATGAAACCTCCTTCATGGCCCCCGCCTGCACATTCCCGCCGGCATAAAAAAAGCCGCGCAGGCGAGAGCCTACGCGGCATGTATATCAATCCCGCACGGCCCTCGATTATGCTCGGGGGCCTGCGGCACAGCTTTCCTGCGCGGCCCCTACCGGAGCCACCACCAGGAAAGAGAAATTGCGGATGCATGCAGATTCACGTTTCGCATGACGGGCTGCATACTAATGCTTCGCAGCAATTCGTGTCAACACAATCGGAGGAAAAACTTCGGCACGGACGCCGTCGCGGGTGTCAGAACGGCCGGCCGAGGATCAGGTAGAGGTTTCCGCGGTGCGGCGACCCCTGCGCAAGGCCGTAGGCGAAGTACAGAGGACCGATGTTGGTGTCGACGCCAACGTAGGCGGTGCCGCCGAGAAGCAGATCACCCGGATCGGCCGCCGCAAGGTCGTTCCACACTGCGCCGGTCTCGAGCCCGGCCCCGACGTAGACGGAGTTCCCGAGAGCGGCCGGAAGATCGAAGAGCTGATAGTAGTAGTAGGCGCCGCCCTGGGCAAGGTATCGGCCGGTGAGCTCACCGGGACGGTACCCGGAGAAGCGCAGGAATCCCCCGAGGGAGGGCCCGAAGGGGAATACGCTCTCGTCCGCCCAGGTTCCGTTTGCCTGCGTGGAGAGAAGCAGGGTGTGCCGCCGTCCGGACATCGCGCTGAATGCGACGAAGTTCACCTGTTCGGTGTTGAGGTCGGAGCCCACCGCTTTTCGATTCAGCAGCCAGGAAAGAGAGATGCTCGCCCCGCGCCGCGGGAAGCTCGCGCTGTCGAGGCTGTCGTAGACGACGGAGCCTCGATGTCCCACCTGCCAGAAGTCGTCGTCCTCGAGCTCCTCCCCGCCGATGAGCGGGCCCGCGGTGCCGTATGTCGCCCCGAGGCCGAGGCGCGCCTCCACCCGCGTTCCGATGTTGGTGCCGAGATACGCGACACCGTCTCCCAGCCGTACCTGGTACTGCGCGATCCGCCGGCCCTCCTCGTAGACGTCGGTGACGCTCTGCTGCGCGGCGAGCGACGGTTCGATGAAAACGCGGTTGCGCCGGTCGAGGGGCTGATGATAGTCGGTTGCGATACCCAGGGTCCGGCCTATCTGCGCGGAGACCCGGAACTCACCGCCCCGCGGGTTGAGCTGGGTCATGGCGTACTGCGCACCGGCCGAATATGCGCCGCCACCCTGGAAGTCCTCGCGGAGATTGAGGCCGAAGCGCAGGTAGTTGGGGCCCCACGGCTTGTCCTCGGCTCGGATGACGAGCACGGTCTCTCCGCCCTCGGTTCGCAGATCGAAGTCCACGGTCCGGAAGTAGCCGAGGCCGTAGATACGCTCGATATCACGCTCGAGCACATCGAGATCGAGGGTTGAGCCTTCCTCGGTTCGCATGCGGGCTCTGATGCGCGCGGGAGCCACCCGCTCGGATGAGCGGATCTCGATGCGATCCACACGTATGCGAGGCACGCCGCCGGTGTAACGTTGCTCGGCGAGATAGTAGGCGTACTCGCGCTCGGTGACGCTGTGGCGGACGAGCTCTTCCATCGCCCGTCGCGCGGCGTCCTCCCCCCGTGCGACGATCTCCGCGTTTCGGGTGAAGCTCGCCGCGGTGTAGGGCGATGTATCCACCTCGATGAAGACGTCCTTCTCGCCGAGAAGCTCGCGTTGCTCTTCGACGTTCTTCCTTGTGACGAGGTCGATCACTTGAAACGACACCTCGAACACCGACGGGAGATCCTCGCGCCCGCCCGTTTCGGAGTCGTCCCGGCTCGAGACGAGCACCGCAATCACCACGTCTGCGCCGAGATCACGGGCAACGTTCACGGGAAAGTTGTTGACCACTCCCCCGTCGACGAGCAGGCCGTCTTCTGTCTCGATGGGGGCGAAGACTCCGGGCACCGACATGCTTGCCCGCATGGCGTCGACGAGGCTGCCGTCTTCGAGTATTACCGCATCCCCGGATCGAAGGTCCGCGGCCACGGCGCGGAACGGCACGCGCAGCTCGTCGAAGTCGTTGATGTCCGCAGTGTGGAGAAGGAGGGACTTGAGCCTGAACCCGAGCCGCTGCCCCGTGATGAACCCCGACGGGAGCTCGAACCCCTCGGCGCCCAGTCCGACCTCGACGTAGCCGAACTCCTCCTGCGCCTGCTTCTGGCGAAAACTCTGTTCGGGAAGAGCCGGCCGGTCGCTGAAGATCGATCGCCAGTCGGTTTCCTCGAGCATACGCGCCATGTCCTCCGGCGAGTAACCTGCCGCGTACATGCCGCCGACGACGGCACCCATACTCGTGCCGACCACCATGTCGACGGGCACCCGCAGGGCCTCGAGAATCTCGATCACCCCGACGTGGGCCGCCCCTTTGGCACCGCCACCGGAGAGAACGAGGGCGATCGTCGGGCGGTCTGCGGCCGCGGTCTCCGCGGCACGTACGCCCGTCGGGGCTCCCGTGTCCCTTCCGTCCGCCTGTGCGAGCGCAGGTTGTGGCGCCGACATCGCGAGCAGCACAACGAGCGCGAGGCGGGAGATCATCATCTCGAGGCGTGCGGCGATATGCTTCATTACGCGTGGAGTGTATCCCCAGCTCGCCTGCGGCGCAACAATCTCCGTGTGCATCGGGGGCCGGATTCGTGCTAAGCTTGCCGAAGGCTCAGCACAGAACGGAAAGGGAAACATCCATGCGTGATGCTACGGTAGTCACACTCCACGACCTCGTCCACCAGGTGAGCCGGCGCCACGAGGGGCGGCCGGCGTTGTGCGAAACAGACGGCGCCTGCGTGACCTACGGCGAGATGCGACACTACGCCCTCGCCATCGCCCGCTATCTGCATGAGCGGGGCATCGGCTTCGGAGACCGCGTTGCACTCATCGCCGAGAACCGACCCGAATGGGGTCTGTGGTATCTCGGCGTCACCGCAGCCGGGGCGGTGATCCTCCCGATCCTCACCGACTTCAGCCCGCATGAGGTACAGAGCATTCTCTCCCACGCCGGGCCGAAGCTGATCGTCACGAGCGAGAAGGCCGCAGCGCTCACCGAAGGCTGGACGGCGACCCCCGTGGTCGACTGCGGCATCGTCCGTGAGCTCCCCGCGGCCGCCGGGCCCGCAGCCGCCG
>CAYOFA010000034.1:4900-10918 GCA_964402885.1 uncultured Spirochaetaceae bacterium | reverse complement strand
GCCGCCGGGCCCGCAGCCGCCGACACGCCCGCGCCGCCCGCGGCCGCCGAGATCGAGCCGGACACCCTCGCCGCGCTCATCTATACCTCGGGCACCACGGGAAACCCGAAAGGGGTCATGCTCTCGCACCGGAATCTCATCACCAATGCCCAGGCAGTGCAGGAGATCTTCGACGTCGATGAAGACGATATTCTGCTCTCGGTGCTGCCCCTCGCACATACCTACGAGTGCACCATCGGCTTCCTCGTACCGCTTCTCAGCGGCGCGAGCGTCACCTATCTCGACGGCCCGCCCACGCCCTCGCGACTGCTCCCGGCCCTCGAGGCCATCCGACCGACCATCATGCTCGTGGTTCCCCTCATCATCGAGAAGGTCTACCGCTCCCGCGTGGCACCGAAGCTCGCGAAGATCCCCCGGGCGATTCGCCGGTTTCCGCCGGTTCGCATGCTCCTCCACTACCTCGCCGGGGCGAAGCTCAAGCGCTCCTTCGGCGGCAGGCTCGAGGTCTTCGGCATCGGCGGGGCACCCCTCGCGCCGGATACCGAACGCTTCCTGCGGGATGCGCATTTCCCCTACACCATCGGCTACGGCCTCACCGAGACCGCGCCGCTGCTCACGGGAACCGCGCCCTTCGAGACCCGCTTTCGCTCCACCGGCGTCGCGGTCTCGGGTGTGGAGCTGCGCATCGCCGACGAACCCGCAGGCGCGGACCCGGACTCCTCATCGGTGGGAGAGATACAGGCGCGGGGACCGAATGTGATGCTCGGCTACTTCAGGAACCCCGAGGCTACCGCAGAGACATTCACCGACGACGGCTGGTTTCGTACCGGCGATCTCGGGCGGATGGACGGCGACGGATACGTCTACGTGCAGGGCCGCCTCAAGACCCTCATCGTGGGTCCGAGCGGGGAGAACATCTATCCCGAGGAGATTGAGGCAACCATCGAGACCGAGCCGCTTGTGGAGGATTCGCTGGTGCTATCGGAGGGCGGGAAGCTCATCGCCCGGGTGCGGCTGAATCTCGACGCGCTCGCCGAGCAGCTCGGCACGCTCGCCTCCGAGCTCGACACCCGCACCATAGCCGAGACGGGGACACAACTGCTCGAGGATCTGCGACGCTCGGTAAACGCGCGGCTCAACCACTTCTCCCGCCTCGCCCGTATGGTGCTTCAGATCGAGGACTTCGAGCGCACGCCGACGCGCAAGATCAAGCGATTTCGATACCAGAAGGATGAGACCTCGCCCGAGTCGCGGTAGAATGAAGGCGTGAGAAGAAAGAAAAGAAGGAGATCGCCATGGCACGGAGCAGAACGATACGAACCCTCCTGCCCGCTGTGCTTTTCATAGTCGGAGTCGCCACGGTCGCGGCCCAGCAGGTCGTCGTCGATTATGCCGAGGGAATGGTGGACGCGCGCGCGGGCAGCGGATGGGAGCCGGTGTTCATCGGCCAGCGCCTCCAGCCCACGGCCGCGGTACGTATCGGGGCCGGCGGCTACGCGGAGCTCTCCCAGGGCTCGGCGATGGTGCGCCTCACCCGCCCGGGGAGCTACCTGCTCGAGACCGTGCTCGAGGGCGTGGAGCGAAACCGCCGCGTCGGTCTCGGCTCGATGATGCGCACACGACTCGATCGCATCGGCGGCGGGACTCAGCCGCAGGACGAAGCGACGGTGGCGGGGGTTCGCGGCAACGACGCGGGCGCTGCCGAGCTCATGTGGGTCGGCGGCGAGGAGGCGGGCGAGCTCATAGAGGAAGGCATCGAGCTCCTCGCGGACGGCACCTACGGCCCCGCGCGCGAGCGCTTCTCGGAGGCCTACGATTTCGCCGAGAGTGATGCACAGGCCGCCCGGGCCCGCTTCTACCTCGGCTACACCGACTATCTCGAAGGAAATCTGCGTGAGGCGCTCGAAGCATTCGGCGACGTCGAGCTCGAGCGAGGCGACCGCGACTACGACAGCTGGGTGCTCACCCGTGCACAGGCGCTCGTTGAGACCTTCGCGTATGAGGAAAGCATCGCCGTGCTCTCACCCTACATCGAGAATGCCGACCCGGCGCCTGAGAACGAGCAGACCGCACTGATTCTCCGCGGCATCGCCCACGAGGGGCTCGGGCGAACGCCCGAGGCACGAGCCGACCTTACCGCAGCCCGTGAGACCGCTACTGATGGCGAGCGCACGCAAATGATACGCCGCCTGCTCGCCGAGCTATGACCCGCGGCGCCGGGCCCACGGCGCCCTGTTCAGAGCTCGAACCCCGAGATGGTCCGGTTGAGCTCGGCCACGCTTCGGCGAAGCGCCTCCACTTCCTCGGTTATCAGGCGAACCGCTTCAACTCCGCCGGCTGACTCCGTGGTCACCTTCGAGATGCCCTCGAGAACCTCGGAGGCGCGCTCGTCTATGTCGGTGAGCGCGGCAACGATCTCCTCCGCGGCGGCCCGCGATTGCTCGGAGCCCTCCTTCACCCGCGAGGAGACGGCCTCGAGGCTGGCCATCGAGGTACGGATCTCGGAGCTGCCGGTGGCAAGCTCATCGGCGCTCGAGGCAATCTCCTGAAAGGAGTCCGACACCTCCGCTACCTCTCGCTCCACCGACTCGAACGCCGCACCTGTCTCCGCACTCGACTCTCCGATGGAGCGAATCCGCTCGATGACCGCACCGATGATCTCGGAGATGCTCTTGGAGTTCTCACTCGACTCCTCCGCGAGTTTCCGGATTTCGGCGGCGACCACCGCAAAGCCTTTCCCCGCCTCGCCGGCGTGGGCGGCCTCGATGGCGGCATTCATCGAGAGCAGGTTCGTCTGGGCGGCGACATTCTGGATGATGGAGACCAGGTTCGAAATATCGTCGATACGCCCGTTCACGTCGGCGACGATTTCGCGGGTGCGAGAGAGCTTCTCGCTGCCCTCGCGTACGGTCTCCCGAAGGCGCGCCGAGCTCTCGGTCTTCTCGCGGGTTATGCGCGCCACGTTCTCGAGAGAGGCGGACATCTCTTCGGAGGCCGCCGAGGACTGCGTGACCGCGGCGAACTGCTCGTCCACCGCCTCATTGAGGCCTCCCACCTGCGCGAGCACCTCCTCCATGCGCCCGCGCGAGCCCTCGGCGAGCTCGTTCAGCGAGGCCATCGCCTCCTTCATGGCGGCCGCCTGGTCGCTTATGTGCTGCGCCGACTGAAGGCTCTGCGTGGAGTGCGACTGCAGCCGGTCACCGATCTCCCGGTTTCCCTCCGCCGCCCCGCTCATCGTCCGGATGAGGGAGGAGAGCCTGTCTGCGAAATCGTTGAAGCGATCCGTCATCGCGGTTATCTCGTTGTTGCCGCGGGCGGTAAGCCGCTCACGCAGGTTCCCCTCGACGAGCCCGTCCATCGCCGCACTGAGGCGCCCGAGCGGCGAGAGCGCGCGGCGCACGTAGAGGGAGAACACCAGCGCGATGATGAGAAGGCCGGCGAGCACCGCGATCGAAAGCGAGCCCAGGAATGAGCGAACCGCGGCGAGACGCTCGGCATTGGAGGCGACGTAGCCGGTAACCCAGTCCCACGGCTCGAAGTAGGAGAACGCTACCCACAGCTCCTGTCCACCGTACTCGAAGGTGAAGCTGCCCTCCGGCTCTCCCACCATGCCGGCCGCCACCTCGGAGGCGAAGAAGCTCCGGTCCACCGGGCTTCCATCCACGTAGAGCACCACATCACCATCGCCGTTCATGATGAAGGGATAGGCGACGCGCTCCTGCGCCCCATCGTCGGAGCCGGCCCGGATGTAGCGATCACGTAGACCTGCAAGCAGCTCTTCCTGCGCGTCGTAGACCTCGGCGCTGGCCATCGAGACCGCATCCACCGCCTGGTACTCGTACTCCATGTTGCGGATGCGCTCGCTGTAGTCGTGGCGGTTGAGGCGGGTAATCTCGTTCTCGAAGATGTGCGCGGCAAACCACAGCACGAACGCGGAGAGCACGACGAAGCAGAGCGTACCCAGAAGTACCAGTGAGGTGATGACCAAACGTTTTCTCATAGTTGCATGCCCTTTTCTATGTTGCGTCGACCCGATCTCGCCCGGCCCGCTTTGCGCGATAGAGGCTGCGGTCGGCGCGGCTCATGAGCTCATCGAGGGTTCTCTCGCCATCCCGGCTTGCCACCCCGATGCTCACGGTGAAGCTCACCGGACCGTGGTCGGTGTCGATGACGATGTCATCCAGTGTAGAACGCAGCCGCTCGGCAAGCCGCACCGCATCGGCTATGTCGGTCTCGAGCAGCAGCACCGCAAACTCGTCACCGCCGAGGCGGCCGAAGATGTCGGTTGCCCGCACGCACTCCTCTCCGGCGCGCGCGAGACGGCGCAGCGCCTCGTCGCCGGCGGCATGCCCGAACTGATCGTTAATGTCTTTGAACCTGTCCACGTCGAGCAGCAGCATCGTGATCGCATCGTCATAACGCAGGCTCCGCGAGAACTCGCGCCCGGCCCGATCGAGGAACTCGCGCCGGTTCAGAAGGCCGGTAAGCTCGTCCGTTGTGGCGATGCGCCGCAGCTCGCCCTCGAGCCGCATGCGCTCGGTGATGTCGCGAAAGAGCAGAAGCCTGCCCATGAGCTCTCCGCGGCGGTCGCGCAGCTCGGAGATGCGTACATCGAACTCTTTCTCCCCGCGCGCATCGCCGACCGTTATGCCGGCCTCGCCGGATCCCGCCCCGAGCACGCGGTCGAGCCGCGGAAACTGGGGATAGAGGGATGCCGCCGGCTTGCCGAAGTATCGGCCCGGATTCTCGAGCGGCAGAGAAAGCCCCCTGTTGACGTAGATGATGCGGTCACGGTCGTCGAGCACCATGATTCCGTCGGGGATATTCGTGAAGATACGCTCTTTCGCGATCGGGAGGAGATCCTGCAACTTGAAGTAGAAGAATCCCGCCGCGATGAGCAGGGTCGCCGCCGAGAAGGAGATCGGCGTGAAATCGAAGGGCTTCTCCGTGACGACCTCGAAGAGGTAGAGGACGTTCCCTGCCAGGGGCAGGAGCAGCGCGAGGAGGATGACGGCGAACTGCCAGCGGAAGATCGCACGCGTCTTGACGAATGCCCGCAGCACAAGCACCCCGCCGGTGGCAAGAAGCAGGTAGTTGTAGATGGTGTAGGCCCAGAAAAACGGCCCGTGGACCACTTCGAGCGCCTGCACGCCCCCCATCTCCACGAGTCGCATGTCCTGCCACATCAGGTGATGGGCGCCGTTGGTGAGAATGAGCACCAGGGTCAGAGCCGGCACGACCGCGAGAATCAGGCCGGTGCGACGACGGCGGGCCTTGAGATAGCCGAGGTAGTCGATGATGTAGTAGAAGATGAGCGGCGGCGCGGCCACGATACCGAGGTACTGGATGCGGGTCAGCAGCACCTTCGTGTCCAGTCCGCCGTTTAGAAAGAGCAGCCCTTCGAAGAAGGCCCACCAACCGCTTGCGAGCAGACAGAACACCAGAGAGCGCCGCCCCGACCGCGCCTCACGCGAGAGCGCGAGCAGCGCCGTGAGCACGGCCATCAGTGCGGAGAAGAATGCAAAGATGACGTAATAGAGTTCCGCCCGCATCACAGGGATCCTGGCATGATTTTCGACGGATTCGGTGTCCGTGGCAATGGTTGATTTGCGTACGAAGCCCGCATCGACGCATCCACCCGCCCCGCGCTATCATATCCGGCATGACCACCCAGCTCATCGGAACGAAGAAGTCGAAGGCCACCCAGAAGGCCGAGCGCTACCTCAAGGAGCGTGGCATCGAGTTTCAGTTCGTGGACCTCACCCAGCGGGGTCTCAGCGCGGGCGAGCTCGACCGCATCGCGGAGGCCGCCGGCGGACACGAGGCCCTCATCGACACCGAGTCGAAGGCCTACACGAAGCGGGGAATGCAGTACATGGATTTTGACGCGCGGGAGGAGCTCCTCGAGGATCCCGGCCTGCTGCGCATGCCCATCGTCCGCGGGGACGGAGGCGTGGCGGTGGAGCCGGAGGAGGCGGAGCTGAAGCGCGTTGTGGGAAGGTAGGGAGGGCGTGCCGG
>CAYOFA010000034.1:0-4800 GCA_964402885.1 uncultured Spirochaetaceae bacterium | reverse complement strand
CTACCTCAGTTTCAAGACCTTGTCGAGCGCCTCTTCATTCAACACGCCGAGCTCTACCGCGATCTCGCCAAACCGAACGTGTGGATAGTCGGCCTGGTAGGAGAGGATACGCTCGACGTCCTCAGGCGTGATCACCCCGAGTCGCACCAGGAACTCACCCAGCCGCTCGTCTGAATACTGCAGGTGACCCGACCTGCCATTGTCTGTACTCACTGTCTACTCCTTTCAATCCGGCCGAGCCCGCAGGGAAAAGTCATAGTTGTATTCGAAGCCCAGCGCGAGGGCGTTGCGCACCATGGTGTTGTCGCGGTCGTTCAGCCAGTTGAGGGCGTACGAGAAGCTGTACTCCGACCACAGTGTGAGGCCGGTGTCCGGAAGACGATAATCGCCGTGCAGTTTGGCGATGTTCACCCACTCGTAAATGCCGTCGTCGAGGAAGTCCTTTTTGGGATACTTCTCGCGGTCGCCGTAGACGAGGTAGTCGTCGATGTCTCCCTCGATGTAGCGGTCCTCGCTGTCCTCGGAGGGATCGGGCGCGTTGGGGTTGTCGCCGTGGCGGATGAGCTGGTAGGAGAGCCCGAGGCGCAACCCCGGCCGCGGGAGGGTGGTGAACCCAAGGAGAAACTCGTCCGAGTTCGGCGGGAGGTGGAAGCCGAGGTTCTCCCCGTCGTGAGTGTAACTGGAATCGACGGGGCGGGTGAAGAAAGAGTACTCCTGCGGGTAGTGGGTGTACATGTAGGGCTCGATCTTCGTGTACTGAAGCGTCGCGGTGGCGAACGGAAGCCACGGCAGGTCGAGCTTCACCCCCGACTGATAGGCGAACATGTTTATGGCGTTCTCGAAGATGCCGGCAAAGTCATCATGGCGGATGCTGTCAACGAATACCGAGGCGTACCAGTTTCCCCACGGCGCAACACGCACCTTCGCGGCGGCGCCGGGAAGCAGGTTGTCCAGATCGCCGATCTGGTGCTGGCTCACGATGTAGACGGCAAACGGGTTCAAGTAGGCCGGCTCCAGGCGCTTTCCCCAGATCACGCTCTCGAAGACAGAGAGGGAGAGCCAGTCGAAGGGAAAGACCTCGAGCTGATGCATGGTGAGCATCTTATGGTCGCTCGGCGTGTCGGGGTTGTCCTCGGGATCGGCGGTTGTCCAGTCGCTCAAGCTCGCGGTGAGGTAATCGAAATAGACCCAGTCGACCGGGCTTGCAAAGATGCTGATGCCGTCCGCGGGCCGCGCCTGAGAGGAGAGTTCGAGGCTCCCCTCCCCGTGGCCCCAACTGCGACGGACCTTCGCCCAGCGAAGCTCCGCATCTCCGTCGAAGAAGCTCAACGCGGCGTCGGGGCGGATCGAGTGGCTGAGGCTCACGAAGTCGTTCACCTCCTCGATGTCGCGGTCGTGCTCGAAGTTTTCCACGCCGATGCGAATGCCGTCCCACTGCTTGGTGAAGTCAAACGGCGCCCACGCGTTTCCGTTTACGCGCTGCAGGTGATAGAAGAAGCCGGTGCGGTAGGAGAAGTGGTTGCCGACGTCCCCCATCAACTCGAGGCCCATCGTGCCGAAAACATGCGCATCCTCCACCTCCGCGAGGTCGGCGCGGGCCTCGCCGGCCGCGGTTGCGCGGAAGGCCAGCGGGCGGTCCGGCTCGGCGGAGTAGCGCTCGCGGTAGTGTGAGAGGACCGTGCGCTCTGCGCCACTCAACCGGCCCCGCCCGTCCCAGATTTCCTCGAGGTAACCGGCAATGCGGCGCTCTGAGTAGGGGCGCACGCGCGGGAGGCGGCTTATGATGCCGCGCATCTGTGCAGATTCGAGGAGCCGGTAGACCGGCTCATCTACGGGCACGACGGCGTGACGCTGCGCGGCCGCGGGCACGGCCGTGCCTGCAAGCAGCACGGCGGTCAGAGCGAGGGCTGCGAGCACATGCTTCATTTGATCTCTCCGTGAAGGGTGAATGTGATGCCGCCGAAGAGCGGCCTGTCCGCATCGTCGGGGTTCTCCGCCCGGTAGCCTGCATCCTCCGGCCCCCACAGGAAGCCGGCAAAGAAGTCGAACGTGAGATGGCGCAGGGCGTCCACCGTGACCCGTGGCGCGAGGAAGCTCGAGTCGAGGTCCTCGTTGTAGCGGTATGCCATGCGCAGGCGAAGGGGTGAGTCGGGGATGCGGTAGTCGGCGTTGAGGGCCAGGTTGTGGCCGTGGAAGAGGGGAAAGCGCGCGCCTTCCACCTCGCGCTCTGTCTCCTCGCCGGAGTAGTAGTACTCGGCGTTGAGGTCGAGGCTGTTCTCCAGCAACCCCACCACCACGCCGACCGCGGCACCAAAGTCAGGATTATTCCCCGGCTCGGACTCAGCGGGCACCGTGTCGTCCGCGCGAAGCCGATCGTCCGCCATGACGCCTTCGGAATACAACTCGATATGGTCGGTCACGGTGGTCTGCCCGGAGACGAAGAGCCGTCCGGCAAGCCCCGCCTGGTAGTAGGCACCGACGTCGAGGTCGAGCCGCTCCCGCGCCCAGTTGTACCTGACGCCGAAGCCCACCCGGTCGGCGCGGGGGGAGTCGGGGTCCTCCTGATACTCGGACTTGTTCTGGGCGAGAAGCTCGAGACCGCCGATACCGATGGGTACCGTCGCGCGGGCGATAATCGTATTCTCGCTCTCATCCGGGCCGAGGGGGCTGTCCGCCTGCCGCTGGGGCAGGTTCGCCAGGGCAAAGTTCGGCGAGCGTCCCCAGTTGATGCGCTTGAGCCCGAAGGTCATGAAGACCGCATCGGCGGCGGTGTAGTCGAGGGCGAGCTCTTTCACCTCGAAGTCGTAGTCGGGGTACTCAAAGAGGAATTTCTGGGTGATGCTTAACGCGGGCGATACATTGAGCCGCAGATCGAGGCCGGAGGTGAGCTCCGCGACCGGGAGGTCGTCGTACTCCCCGCCTGATGCGCCGAGCGGCGCCGTCCAGCCCGGAGAGTATCCGCCGGTGAAGCGCGCGCTCGCGGCGACATCGATGGGCTCCCGCTCGGTGAGCCGATCGAGCACCGGCACCCCGCCGTCGGCCTCGCCCTCGGTGTCACCCTCGGCGCCCTGGGCGCCCCCAGCTTCGTCCGCTTCGCCACCGTCCCGGCCGCCACCGTCGCCCTCGAAGAGCCCGTCTACGTCCAGTGAGTCATCCGCCGACGGCGGCTCCTGGGCGACGATGGGCGCCGGCGCGAACAGCAGAAGCGCCCCCACGAGCACCAGCAGCGCGACGCGCGACGCCGTCCACGCACGCGACGCCGTCCAGGCGGGCCACCGGCCGCCGGCCCGCCGAATCCCGCAGTCCCCCATCACCTGGCCATCCTCTCGAGGAATGCCTTGGAAAAGACCGAGTCCGGGACCGCCTCGAAGGAGGGCTCCTGCACGGTGATGATGGTACGCTCGTTCACGAACTCGCCGTCGATCCGGGCACCTTCGAGCATATCGATGAGGTAGATCTGCCGGGGGATCTGCTTGTCGCCGAGGCGCTGGTACTCGGGCACCGCGGTCACACGCAGAAGCTGCCGGGAGCGGCTGTAGTCCTCGGTCTTGAGGATGCGCCCGTCTTCGGTAATCCAGGCCTTCATGTAGGGATAGGTCACCCCGTCCCTGTCGGACTCGAGCTCGTAGAGCCACGCATCGTGTCGCCCGAGGGTGGTCTCCTCGACACTGAGGATCTCGTAGTCGCGGGACAGTGTGGACTGCGTGAAGTCGGAGTTCCGGGCGTTGGTGTTCTGAAAGCGCTCCTGTGAGCTCGTGGTGTTGAAGCGCCCGCTCTCCGGATCGTAGGCCCAGAGGGTCTCTCCCTGCTTGAGGTAGCCCTGCCCCCGGTCCATCTCGGGCTCGAGGATGACGATGGTGTAGATGTCCTCGCGGTCGCGGCGAAAGAGCGCGGCCACGGTAATGCTCCGTCCCTCCCCGGGGATGTCCTCCACGATGCGGTACTCAGCGGAGAAGTCGTTCTCGTTGTAGGTCCAGTTGGCATCGGCCCGCTCGAGGCGGTCGAGGGCCGCCCCGCGCGCGGGCTGGGCGGAGACGCCTGCAGCCACCGCCACCAACAGCACCGTGGCGATGAATGCGCGGCGCCCGGCGTTAGCAAGAGCTGTTTGATATTTCATGTCGTCTCTCCCGTTATGAGCCGCGGAATCTCCCGGCGCACGACCTGCGCCACCATCACCGCAATGACGGGAAGCACCACGCCGAGAACAACTGTAACGTTTGTTCCCACCGTGGCAGCGGTGTATCGGGCGGTGAGGCTCCCGCTCTGCATGAAGATCCCGAAGCCCGGAATCCAGTCGAAGGACAGAAGGGAGATTGCCTGGTTGATAGCCACCGAAAGGAGCGCGCCGAGGCTCATGCCGGCCACGAGCAGAATGGCGGCTTCGGTGATGAGCACACCCACCACCCAACCCCGGGTGAAGCCCACCGCGAGCATGGTGCCGATCTCCCTCCTTCGGTCGTGAAGAACCACGCGGTAGGTTACCACTACGGCGGCAAGGACCACCAGGATCATCATCGCAAGCAGGGCGTAGGAGCCCGCCTCCATCGCCTGCAGGAGGTCGGTGACCTCCGAGATGTAGACCGGAAGGCCGAAGACGAAGTAGCGAACTCCGTCCCAGCGCTCCCGGATGTTTCGCGTGAGGGCTTCCTTGGTTTCGATGCGGCCTGCGGTCTGCAGGTCGGCGCCGAGCTCACGGTGGAGGCGCCGGGCCCACTGCGTCGCCTCCCCCATGTCCGGAAGGAAGATCCCGACCATGGAGTACTCCGCCGGGGCAAGGTCCAGGGCGGCGGTCAGGGTCTC